>JBCCJE010000731.1:0-3501 GCA_039027925.1 Bacteroidota bacterium | reverse complement strand
TTGTGTACAAAAAAAATCATAAGATTTCCTTTCCTAAAATATTCTTTACATTTCAATTCTCCTGTCTCCAAAATACCCTCTTTCCTCGACCCCATCTCACATTTTGTCAATTTCAATCTTGATTCTGCATGGCGTTCATTACCTTAGGGCTTTCGCATTTCATTCTTAAATCACTAATCAGAAACAAGATGAATTTAAAAATCTCCAATCTCTCCAAGACCTATTCCAATGGCGTTCAGGCGCTAAAAAATGTAAACTTAGATATTCCAGTAGGCATGTTTGGATTGCTTGGTCCGAATGGTGCTGGCAAATCTACCTTGATGCGAACCATCGCCACCTTGCAAGAACCCGACGAGGGAAGCATTCAGTTAGGTGATATCAATGTACTGACCCAAAAAGAAGAAGTGCGCAAGGTGTTGGGATATTTGCCACAAGAGTTTGGAGTATATCCTCGGATAGGCGCGGAAACGCTACTAGATCATTTGGCAGTTTTAAAAGGTATCACCAATAATAAGGAGCGCAAAGAAATTGTAAAAGCATTACTAGAAAAAACGAACCTCTACCAACACCGAAAGAAAAACCTCGGTGGATATTCGGGCGGTATGAAACAGCGGTTTGGAATTGCGCAAGCATTACTGGCTAGCCCCAAGTTAATCATCGTAGATGAACCCACCGCAGGATTGGATCCCGCCGAGCGCAATCGCTTTTTGAATTTACTGAGTGAATTGGGAGAAAATACCGTAGTGATTCTTTCCACCCACATCGTAGAAGATGTAAAAGAATTGTGTACCAACATGGCGGTCATCAATCAGGGGCAAGTACTGCTTACTGGTAATCCCGTTGATGCGTTGGAAAATATCCGAGGAAAAATCTGGCGGAAACAAATTCAAAAAGAAGAAATTGATAATTATAAATCTCGCTTCAATGTGATTTCGGAAAAAAGAATTGCTGGCAAACCCGTCATCCACGTCCTCAATGATACCCAACCCGAAGCGGGTTTTTCCCAAAGAGAACCCGACCTAGAAGATGTTTATTTCTCTGAAATAATGGTTAATTGAAAATAAAAGGAATTGAAAATTGAAAATGAAAAATTGAAAATTAACCAGAACGTATCATTAACGTTGATTAGATAATTTTCAATTCTCCGTTCTCCATTTTTAATTCCTTTCATTTTCAATTCCTCACATTCATAATTCTAAATTCTTCATTCATAATTAACAATCATGTGGGATATTTTCAAATTTGAATTAAAGTACCGAGCCAAAAGGCCGGCCACCTATATTTATTTTGCCATCATGTTTTTGTTTGCCTTCTTGGCGATCACGACTGACATCGTACAGGTAGGTGGAAGTGCAGGGCAAATCAAACAAAATGCACCCTCTACGATTGCATTTTTCTATACCATTTTATCTGCAATTGTAGGAATGTTTCTAGCGTCGGCGATCATGGGCGTTCCCATTATTCGGGACTTTGAACATAATACCGCTTCCATGATTTTTACTACGCCGATCACTAAATTTCAATATTTGGGAGGGCGTTATCTAGGGTCTTTCGTTACCTTATTATTTGTGTTTAGCGGGATGTACTTTGGGATGGTACTAGGGCTACTGATGCCTTGGATAGATCAGGAAAAACTCTTGCCTTACGATCTGTGGAACCTTACCCAACCCTTCTTACTCTTTGCGAGCATCAATGCCTTTATTCTTTCGGGGTTGCTTTTTGCGAGTGGCGCATTGAGTCGAAAAATTATGGTAGTTTATGTCCAAGGAATTTTACTTTTTATCCTTTACAACTTGGGGGTGCAGATGGTCAGCGATTTGGAAAACCAAGACTTAGGAGCTATCCTTGATCCTTTCGGAATTATCACCACCAATCATTTTACCCGTTACTGGACGGTAGCTGAAAAAAATTCGCAATTAGTCAGTTTGACGGGGGTGATGCTTTGGAATCGCTTGCTGTGGATGGGGGTCAGTCTATTGGCGTTGGTTTTTACTTTTTGGAAATTCAACTTCAACATCGTAGGCAATGCCACCAAAAAACAAAAGAAAAAAGCAAAGGCTCAAACGGTCACTTTACCAACCCAACAACTCGCTACCGCCATTCCAGCAGTTACCCAAAACTTTGGCATCAGAACACACCTCCAACAACTGTGGAGTCTTGGTATTTTATTTTAAGTGGTTATTGAGTCAGCGTATTTTTATGGTCATGGTGGTGATGGGCTTGCTCTTTACTACGATCGGTGCTGCGCTATTTGTAGGAGGAGGAAGTTATAATGTGGACTCCTATCCTACGACTTACCGAATGATTGAATCCCTGAGTGACTTCAATATTTTCTTTTTAATCATTGTGGTTTTCTATTCGGGGGAATTAATTTGGAAAGAGCGTGACGTAAAAGTCAACTTGATTTTTGATGCTTTACCCTATCCCAATTACGTGACGATAGCGGGAAAATTTTTAGCGATGACCTTTATGTTTGCCATATTATTATTGACGTTGATTTTCTTGGGCGTTGCGATTCAGGCCTTTCAAGGATATACCGATTTCCAATTGCCAGTTTATCTCAAAAGTTTATTTACGGATACTTTTTACTTCCTACTACTTTATACCTTCCTTGGATTTTTCATTCACACGATGGTCAATCACAAGTTTGTGGGACACGCCGTTTTTGTAATGTTTTTTATTTCCACTTTAGTTTTAAATGAAATTGGGCTGGAGCATAATCTATTTCATTTTGCTTCGGGTGGACTCGGAAGATTTTCTGATATGAATCAGTTTGGGCATTATTTTGAGCCTTTTAATTGGTTTAGTCTGTACTGGTTTGCGTTTGCATTTGTATTGTTTGCTCTAGTCATTTTCTTCAACGTACGTGGAGCAGAAGCCAATATGAAAACGCGGTGGCGATTGGGAAAACTCCGACTGAATCGTTCGTTGGTAACTTTTTCGAGTATTTCCCTTTTGCTTTTTGTAGCTGCGGGAGCTTTTATTTATTATAATACCAACGTGCTGAATGAGTTTCAAAACTCCGATGATAGTACCGCCGATCGGGCAGCGTACGAAAAAACCTTAAAGCAATACGCAGAAGAGCCATTGTTAAAAATTGTCAGTACGTACGTGGAGATAGATATTTTTCCAGAGGAAAGAGACTTCAACGCTAAGGGAAAATACACTTTAAAAAATAAAACAGAGCAGCCCATCCAAAAGGTCTATGTGCAAAGAAACGTAAACGAAGATGTGACCGATGAAGTGAGTTTTAATGTACCCGCAAAGATCACCGACGCTTGGGATGACTTTTATTTCTACATCTATGAGTTGGAAAATCCCGTATTGCCGGGCGATTCCATCGAAATGGAATTTACCACCATCTACGATACCAAAGGATTTAAAGAAGGCGGTTCGAATACCGAGATACTGCACAATGGTACTTTTTTCAATAATACCTATTTCCCTACCTTCGGTTATCAAGGCAATTTTGAAATCACTTCGGACGATGATCGAAAAGAC
>JBCCJE010000730.1:0-3517 GCA_039027925.1 Bacteroidota bacterium | reverse complement strand
CTTTTGAGCCGGGTTGAACAACAATGTCGTCAATGGGCACGGCACTTTTCATAATGATCTCTTTGACCTGAACAGCAGTCAAAGTAGGATAGTAGGATCTCAATACCGCCGCAACGCCTGCTACCACGGGCGAAGCCATGGAAGTACCCTGCTGACTCTCGTAGGTATTATCGGGCGTAGTGGAATAAATTTTCATACCGGGCGCAAAAACATCTACGTTGATGGCACCGTAGTTAGAAAATGGGGCAGGAACATTTTCTCCTTTTTCGGGAGAGGCAGCACCTACTTCAATCCAGTTTTTGACAATCTTTGTTCTTTTTCTAAAAAACTTTTTCTTAGTGTAAGTATCGTTCGGATAATTTTCCGTGGCGTCGTTATCTTTCCCATCATTGCCCGCTGCGTGTACTAGCAGTACGTCATTTTTTTCGGCATATCTTACGGCTTTGTCCACAGCTTTTTTATCCCAAGCGTGACCTTTTCCAAAACTCATATTGATTACGGATGCTCCATTGTCCACAGCATAGATGATGGCATTAGCTACATCTTTATCTCTTTCGTCTCCGTCTGCTAAAATTCTGATAGCCATGATTTCTACATTGTTAGCTATTCCCTTAATACCTAGGTCGTTGGTTCGGTCTGCGCCGATAATTCCCGCTACGTGAGTACCGTGGTGAGGATCGGAAGCAATCACATCGTTGTTGCCGTATCCTTTTTCGTAAGAGTCCGCATAATTATCTCCTACGATGTGGCGAGAATCGTAATCAGGATTGTACATGTATTCTGCTCTTCCCTTGTAGTAATCGCCCTCTTCTTGCAGCATACTGATGACATCCTCGACGCGCTCGACTCCGATGCCTTGCGCTTTGATATTTTGAATGATAGCGAAACCCTGCGCAGCCGATTCATCTAAGTTGTCAGCTTTAAAGTTTTTGAGGTTTTCATCAGTTAGCGGCTGATCTCCCCACTCTTTTCCAAAGGCCTCCAAAGCCATGATGAGAAATGGAGCATAGCTGTTAAATTCGTCAAAACTTTTTTGGGCTTTGCCGCGCTTTTCTTCTACTTCTTCTTTCCACTTCAGCCATTTGTCGTACAGTTTTTTATCTTTTTTGGAAAGTTTATCCCGATCAGCATCTTTGAATTTAGATCGGTATTTGGCGTAAAGGCGAGTAACCTCTAGGGTTTCGTGTTCAACGTTGCCGTCTTTGCCTCCCAAGAAGTTCCAACCATTGATATCGTCAACGTATCCATTTTTATCATCATCAATACCGTTATCAGGAACTTCGTCTTTGTTGACCCACATCACGTTTTTTAGGTCTTCGTGTTTAGCGTCCACTCCGCTATCTATGACCGCTACTACGACGGTTTGTGATTTTTTACCTTTTAGAACAGTTTCGTACGCTTTTTCGATACTGACTCCTTGATAGTTATCTTTTTGATTGTCCAATCTCCACCAATCTTTGGGGGTAGTAGAATTTTGAGCATTTAACAGACTTCCACCCATCAAGAAAAAAATGAGTAGCAGACTATAATTTGTTAATTTCATATTACAACTGTTTAATGAATTTTACTAAAGTTATTTTTGTATTTTTTTCTTTAAAAGAAACGCCGAAGATACAGGGATTTAGTATAGAATTTATGTTTTTCCGAGACAAATTATAGATTATATCTCATAGGTTTCTTTAGGTATCAAAGACAGTTGAAAACGATAAAGGTGGGCTAATTTGGAGCAAGAAGCTACTCTTTTTAGAAAGGATAATTCGCAGTTTCCTACGTACATTCTCATAAGAGCGGTATGAGAGAAATCTCGAACTTGGTCTAGCTTTTCCATTTTTTCGGAGTACGCTTTTCGAATGGTGCAGAGGGCAGGAATAATCCACAATCAATTTTTCAAGCACCGCATTTGATGTTTAAAAAAATCTAAGTTATACACTTCGTAATCCTCGTAGCCAGTCTCCCAGATCACTCGCACTTTATCCACTTCGCTCGTTTTTAATTGTTTTTCCTGGCCAGCATTGATGATGTACTGTGCGGTATAATTGTGCCTACGCGTTAGGTTATTGTACACCCCAGCGTCTGACTGATTATTGGCCAGCGTGATTTTTGTCCCATTGATTAATTTAATGAGGATGACGCTACCTTTATTGAGCTGACCGAATGCCCGTTGGGCATCGTTGGTTTTGATGGAAAAAAATAAATTCAATAAAAGTGTCCCACCCGAGATTTGGGTTAAGTTACCTTCACATATAATGTACTCTTCCTCTTTCATGTAGCGTCGCATATCTTCCTCTGTATGGGTAAAAAAAAGATCTCTCGCCACGTCCTTTCTTTTTTTTCCGATAAACTCATCTATTCCATCAAACTCAAGTTGACAATCGGGGGTTGGTGGCTGATACATCACATCTTCATCCATCGAATACTTTTTAAATTTTTTGGAAGCGACGTAAAAGTCATCGTCCTCCTGGTAGGCTACCTCACTATCTTGTAGTTCACGATCCAATTTTTTTTGCCGCCTATCTATCTTTTTCAACTTATTGCTCGATGCCTTTTTTTGCTTTTTCCCAGAAGCAGTATCCTTATTTTTTCTAATTTTTTTCAATTTTTTTTCTGCTAGTTTTCTTTTTTTCTTTGCCGCTTTTTCTACTTTTTCGGCGTGTTTTAATTGTTTTTTAGCTAGCTGGTACGCTTCGCTATTGATCGTTTTATCTGCTTTCATTTTTTTGAGTTGTTCAGATAAAAAGACCCTAGAGAGTCGAGCGTCATTTTCTTTCTCTTTCGCAGTAGCTAGCTCTTCCTCGGCTGCTTCTACTAAAATAGCATGGGGTGACGCTTCAGTAGAATCGCCTTTGTTGTTAAGATCACTACTGAACAAATCATCAGGAGATGTCAGACTATCTTGATATTTTTGCATAGCCAAACGATGGGTGGCTTTGCTCGAATCGTAGTACTCCCATCGGCCATCGGGAAAGACGACGATTTGTTCGTTGTCCTCATTGCTATCCAAGATTTGCCCATTGGAAAAACTAGGATAACCGAAAAACAGAACGCTAAAGACAAGAAGATGGAAAAAATTTCTAAATTGCATATTTCAATTTTTGTGTGCTACAAAATTAGGAATAGATCACTAATGAATCGTAAAATTAGGAATGAAAAAAATAACAAATGACACAGCTTGGCTCACCATTCCCTTACGTTCAAAATTTACTAATTGATTCAAATACTGGATAAAATACCTCACCATGAAAAACTTAATTTTATTGATGCTCCTCCTGACTTTGGCGGGGTGTGAACTCAAAGATAATTCATCCAATTCATTGACAACTTCAAATCAAATTCAAAAAGTGGATTTTAAAAAAATACCCGTGAAATATCCTGATGTCAAAAAAAATGATGTGGTAGATGATTACCACGGCACCGCAGTAAGAGATCCGTACCGCTGGCTAGAAGATGACAATGCCGACGACACTAAAGCGTGGGTAACGGCACAAAACGAAGTCACTTTTGATTACTTGGATCAGAT
>JBCCJE010000729.1:0-3533 GCA_039027925.1 Bacteroidota bacterium | reverse complement strand
AATGAAAATAGGAGTATCCGCTAGGGTCATGCCTGTTTTAGCTATATAAATTTGAATCTGAGATATGCCAAATCTTTGAGATTTGGCATATCAGAGTTGCCAAAAGAGATACTCCAAACAACCTGATATAACCAAAATAGGCACGACCCTACAGGATACAACTTAATTGTTTACCTATTGTAAAATATTAATTTTTGAAAAATGATATTTGGCAGAAAATGGAAATTCCTGCTGGTTTTTTCCTTTCTTTGTTTAGCGACCTAGAAATCAATTCAGTCAAAATTTACTCATGCTTTTTTTAAACTAATAAAATGTATCCGACTGTAAAATTCGCTAGAAAAGATCCTAAGAATTTTTTCCCTACTATCCGAAAACGCGTTAACGCCTATTTCGAAAAAAATAATATCAAAAAGACTGGGGATGCCAGATTGCACCTCAAAACATTGTTGGTCTTTGCCATGTACTTTGTCCCCTTTATTTTGATCCTAGCTCAGGTGTTACCACTGTGGGCAGTTTTCCTTTGCTATTTTATTATGGGGTTGGGCAATTCTGGTATCGGGCTTTGTGTGATGCACGATGCCAACCACGGCTCTTACTCCAAACGAAAATGGGTGAACTCCCTATTTGAGTATTCTACCAACATGATTGGGGCGAGTTCTTTTACTTGGAAAATCCAACACAACGTACTACATCATTCCTATACAAATATTTACCACTTGGATGAAGATATTGATGACAAACCATTCTTGCGCTTGTCTCCCGAAGGTAAATTAAAATGGTACCATAAATTTCAACATTGGTATGCTCCTTTCATTTATTCTTTAGCCACGTTGAGTTGGGTAACTAAGAAAGATTTTTCCCAATTAATTACCTACAATAAGTCTGGGATGACAGAACGGTGTGGTTTTAATCCCACTAAGGAGTGGGTGGTTATGGTAGTCTCCAAGTTGCTGTATTTTTTCTACATGATCGCACTTCCCATTTTGTTGGGAGTCAAAGTGTGGGTAGTGTTGCTTGGATTTATCATCCTGCACTTAGTCACAGGATTGCTCATTACGATTATCTTCCAATTGGCTCATTTGGTAGAGGGACCAGAACACACCGAGATTCCTCACGATGGAAAAATGGATAGTACTTGGGCCATCCATCAATTAAAATCTACGGCTAATTTTGCTTGCAAAAATAAGTTCATCACCTTTTTGGCAGGTGGGCTAAATTATCAGATTGAGCATCATTTGTTTCCAACCATTTCTCATATTCACTATTCTAAAATTTCTGAGATTGTAAAAAATACGGCGCAGGAATTTAACTTACCTTACTACGAGCATCAGCGGTTTTTTGGAGCAGTTGGCTCGCATTTGAGGATATTAAAATTATTGGGTGCGGGGAAAGCCTTGAAACCTATCGGACAAGTCTGAAATATTCGAAATGAGGTAAAAGACCGACTAGATTTTTAAGAACTCTAGTCGGTCTTTTGTTTAGGAATGGTGCATTAATAAATTTACATTTTATGCGCAGTTATTTTTTCTTTATGCAAGGCGAAAAACGTAGGCGATGCGGGGCATCCTGCGCTTGCTTGATGCCAGAGCATCAAAGGCTTTTCAACGCAGCAGAAAGGAAAAAGAACAAGTAGAAAATGTAAAGTTATTATTGAACCATTCCTTAGGCGTACACGCGAAAATAAGAACCAAAAAAATCAGCGTTAAGAAAATTTTTTAACGCTGATTTTTTATGATCTTTATGATTTTGCGGACTTGCCGGTCGGCAAAGATAGGTTGTCCCCATAACGTACTCCACAAGATCAAACCGTCCATTTATGAAGCTACAGCAGCATCATTGATGTTCTTCTCGTAACAAATCATTTACAATTTTCACGGGATTAAAAGTTTCTATTGGAACTTCTACAAAAATGGTATTCCAATCGGCCATTGCGCCATTCCACAGTCCGGGGAGTTCTTGTGCTTTGAGTTCTCGACCGCTTTGTGATTTCATGGTGATAAATCCAGTTTGGGGATCACGAAAATCGGGCAGATGGAATTTTTCACCGTGTACATTTTTCAAACTACAAACTAAATCTACGGGATTGAAGTGAGAGCTGTTTTGTAGGATTTCGGCTTGTGCTTCGTCGGCTTGATTGATTTGAGAACTTTCTACTATTTGTAGGGCAACTGTTCCGTCAGTATTTTTTGTCCAAAAAGGACCGCCTCCGGGTTCGCCTTCATTTTTTACCATCCCGCATACTTTAATGGGGCGATTTAATTTTTGTAAAAGAAAATCTGCTTTTTCTCGAATGTGCATTTTTGCAAAACGATCTCCGAACTCGTTGCACAAGTCTTTTTTCATAAAATCAGTAATTTCATTAATCAAGATATCTGACACATTTTTAACCTCCTCTAATTTTTTGGTGTAGTTAAAAATGCGTTTTTGATTTTTGATCAAAACTCCCGCAAGTAATTTTTTGTAGCGATAAGTAGCAGCCTTCATTCTATCGGGCACCACATTGTCAATGTTTTTGATAAAAACAATATCCGCATCAATGGTATTTAGATTTTCTAAAAGTGCTCCGTGCCCTGCTGGTCGGAAAAGAATCGTACCGTCCTCATTTCGGAAAGGTTGATTATCCATATCTACCGCAATGGTGTCCGTGTAGGATTGTTGTTCGGAAAAATAGGCCTTAAAAAGTGTGTTCGTTTCGTTGGCAAAAGGCTGTGCTCCCGAGCGGAATTTTTCTTTAAATAATTCTTTGTGCTCGGGCGAAACGGTGAAATGAATATCCACCTTGCCGTCATTATCTCGACAGTAGTTCGCCCCTTCCGCTAGGTGTTCTTCGAGTGGCGTACGGTTGCCATCTTTATATTGATGAAATGCTAAAAGTCCTTTGGGGAGGTTGCCGTAGTTCAATCCCGCTGATGTCAAAAGGTATTTTAAAACCTGACCGTATTCTTTTTTGGCTAATAAACTTTCGATACTTCCGCCTGCGCTGGCAATGGTTTTTCTTAAATCTTCGTAGAAAGCAAATTTTCTGATGTGCTTAAAAAAGTAGCCAACTGACTGAAAGGCGTCGTCAGCTTCCATCGCTTTTGCGGCTTGTTCCGATCCGTCGTAGCTTTCCATAAACGCAAACAAAGCCTTAAACATACGACTGGCTGCCCCCGACGCTGGAACAAATTTGTAAATCTGATACTTGTTCATTTCGCCTTCGTACATTTCTACTAATCTGTCAGCGTCTCTTTTTTCAAACCTCGAAATGCCATCGCCAATCGTTGCTGGCTTGACCAACTGCATGTAGGGAAATCCCTGCTCAAAGTTTTTTAGTTGTTGCGCCAGTTTGGCTTGGCTGATGCCTTTCTCTTTAATTTGTTCTAAATCTTTTTCGGAAAACATATCTTTGTTTTTTTAATTTGGCTTTAATGTTATGTTTTATTTTTTCATTCCTTAGCATTTTCTCCCAATAATTCTAACACCATGAAACGAAGGCAATTTAATAAAAATATTTTGATGGGCTTAACAAGTGCAGCCATTCCTTTTTCTTT
>JBCCJE010000728.1:0-3548 GCA_039027925.1 Bacteroidota bacterium | reverse complement strand
CGTAATTTTTCACCCTACAAAATGTCAACTATCCAGATAAACTTGTCAAGTTTTAGCTAGTTTTTTTTAAACAATCATACCCTAATTGAGGTATTGATACGTAGCAGTTCTCTCATCAAAAGTCTAAATAACAAAACACGTACAAAATGAATTTCAAGAGTTTTTTGACCACAACTATTCTCATCATTGGCTGCTGGTGCTTAGCTATTGCACAAAAAGGAAAAAAACCAAATCCTTCTACTGTTACTACCGAGCAAGCTGATGTATCCGTTACCTATGCCAAATATATCGGAAAAACTAAGCGACTACGTGACCTAGTGCCGCTCAGTCCTACCACCCCCGAAAAAAGAAAATCTAAGAAAAAAGATAAAAAGAAAGAGATACCCAACTTCATCGGTAGAGGAAAATATCAGCCAACGGATATATCGCAACTTTCTCCTTACCCCGATCCCGTCAGACAACTCCAACAAAATTTGACTAAGAGTCCCGATGTGCCAGTAGAGCCAATTGTCAATCAAAATGGACTAACTTCCAATTCCATCCCTGGTGATCCTACGGGAGATATTGGTTTGGATTATTACATCCAAGGAGTCAACGCTACTGTTTTTAGAGTATATGATAAAAATGGAACTGCTGTAACCGCAGGTATCGCTGCCAACACCCTATGGAATGATTTGGGATATTCATCGGGAGGGGATATTATCATTTTATTTGACCAAGAGGTGAATCGCTGGATCATCACCGAGTTTCCCGGAGGTTCGACTAATATATTATTATTTGCCATTTCCGAAACTTCTGATCCTACGGGTGCTTGGATGGCTTACGAGTTTGGTACGCCTAATTTTCCTGATTACCCAAAATACGGCGTCTGGAATAATTCCTACGTAGTGACGACCAACGAGGGCGGTCCCGGAAATATCGAGACTTACTACATCAATCGTCAGGATATTTTGGATGGAGCGGCTAGCCCGCGTATTCAAAGAATTGTTTTTTCGGGGGTAGGGCCTGGTAGTGGTGTTGGATTTTACACTGGCTCGCCGGTGGATTGGAGCGGGCTAACACCCCCAAATAGCAATCCCATGGTGCTCCGATTGGGTGACGATGCTTGGGCAGGTTTTAATACTGATCGAGTGGATGTCATCTCGGTAGATGTGGATTGGGATACCCCATCAAATACATCTAATGTGGTGACAAGTATTCCCTTATCTGCTTTTAATACGGATGCTTGCGCAGCACCAGGATCAAATTTTGCGTGTGTACCGCAGTTGGGCGGTGATGGTATTGACGGATCGCCAGATATTATCATGAATCAACCACACTACCGAAATTTTGGTACGCACGAATCCATCGTACTTTGTTTTTTGGTAAATGCCAATACCCCTCAAGACATCATTGCGGGTATTCGTTGGGTAGAACTCAGAAAAATGCCGGGGATGAATTGGGAATTATACCAAGAAGGAACGTGGGCACCCGACGACGGGATTCACCGATTCATGGGATCTATCGCTATGGACGGGAATGGAAACATCGGATTAGCCTACTCTATCTCTAGCCCTGACATATATCCTGGACTAGCATTTACGGGACGATATGCTGAGGATCCCTTAGGGGAGATGTCTGTCATAGAGTACGTGTTAGTGGACGGACAATCAGCGAGTCCACTTCCTCGCTGGTGTGACTACTCCCACTTGTCTATTGATCCTACAGGTAACAATACCTTCTGGTTCACGAGTGAGTACCGAACAGCCAACGCAACTCGTACCCGTATTGCTTCATTTCTATTGAAGCGAGACACCACGGATATAGGCGTGAACGCGCTACTAACACCGCAAAATTCTCCAGATTTGACGGCTACCGAAACTATCCAAATAGAAGTGAAAAACTTTGGATTGGATACCTTAATGTCTTACGATGTAGGCTACATTTTCGAAAACGGTACGGCAGTACTCGAAACCATTAACCAAATATTACTGCCTGATAGTACTTACTTGCACTCCTTCGTCTCCACCGTGGATATGTCCGTAGTGGGCGATTATGATTTGAAATTATTTACATCGCTACCAACTGACGATGCTGTATTCAATGATACCCTCCGTACTATTATAGCTAAGTTTCCCAGAGATGATGCAGGAATTACCAACATCTCTGGGCTGGATGGGTCTAACTGTGTCGATCCAATTGCGGCGGAGGTGACGTTGACCAATTTTGGAGTAAATCCCTTGACGAGTGCCAATATTGATTTTATTGTAAATGGAATCCCTCAACCTACTATTGCTTGGACCGGAAATCTGATGATGGGGGCATCCGAAAATATAGCCATAGCCGTAACGGACTTAGTCAATGCAGATAACCAAATATCAGCGTACGCTTCTGTGCCCAATGGAGAAATTGATGAGGTAAGTGCCAATGATACTACTACCCGTAGCTTCAACGTAGTCTTGAATGGAGTAGATATAACCTTGACGATTAACTTTGATCAGTTTCCTGACGAAACTTCTTGGGAACTGGAAGATCTAAATGGCAATGTACTATTTGCTGGTGGACCTTACCCTGGACAGTCCAATCAAACTTTTACGGAGACCTTTTGTCTGCTTCCTTATGACTGCTATAATTTTACCATCTTCGATGGATTTGGTGATGGTATCTGTTGCAATCAAGGATCAGGAAATTACAATATTACAGACGCCGACGGCAATCCTCTTCTACAAGGGGATGGTGATTTTGGCTCATCCGCTTCTACTGATTTTTGCGCTACTTTCGTTTGTACTTTAGAAGGTGACGTGGATACCGCTCCCGAATCCGCAACGAGCGCTAGTGACGCTACTATAATGATTACTCCTGTTAATGGCGTTGGCCCCTTCACGTATAGCATTGATGGTGGTACTAATTTCCAGTCAAATAATATTTTTGACGACCTAGGTGCTGGGGTTTACAATATTGTCATCAATGATGCCGCAGGTTGTATTTATGAACAAACTATTGAGGTGGTCACTTGTGCGTTAAGTGCCACCGCTATTGTTACCAACGTATCCCAAATGGGTGCTGTGGATGGAGGTATAGAAATAACTGGTATAGACGGATTCGGTCAATTACAGTATAGTCTCAACGGCGTAATTTTTGGTAATAACAACGCTTTCGGATTTTTACCCGCAGGTGATTACACGGTATTTGTGAGAGATTCGGTAGGGTGTCAAACCCAAGTAGATGTGACCGTGGATGTAATGACTTCCCTCCAAGAAGTCACCTTTGGTACTTCGGTAGAAGTGATGCCCAATCCTACTTCGGGCGTATTCCGAATCAATGTTATAGGATTAGATCGCTCCGATGTATTTTTACCTTACGAAATCTATGACCTTTCGGGAAAACGTATTCAACAATATAGGTTGGTCAAATACGATGATATTTACACCAGCGAAATATCTCTCGTGGCTTATCCCGCTGGTACTTATTTTGTCAGATTTTTAGATAAAAATATGGATCGGTTGGTGAAGGTGGCGAAAGAGTAAAATTAAAGATTAAAGATTATGGATTATGGATTATGGACAATG
>JBCCJE010000727.1:0-3551 GCA_039027925.1 Bacteroidota bacterium | reverse complement strand
TCCAGATATGACCGATAAAAATCAACCACCTTTAGACTTTGAGGAAGTAGTACAGGAAAGTACGGTAGCTACTCAGTTGACCCCTTGGCAAAAGCGACTGTTGACCTTAGAGTTGATTCCGCTGATCCTCATCGCCTTGGGTTTGTGGATGACCAAAAGTGGCAATGCCCACGCTGAAAATATCCTAAACATCGGAGGATGGGCTTCGGCGTTGCTCTACTTGTTTTTCTCTTGGTACATGTTTAAGGTAGGTAAATATCTTCCTCTGGAAGTGGTGCTTTCCGTTCTCTGTGGATTGGTTTTTCCCGTAGGGTTTTTAGGTATTTTTCTAATGAGAACTAGCTGGCCTTACAGTTCGCAGATGATAAGCACGGGCATTTACGGTGGGCTTTTTTTAGCTTTTGTAAGTATATTGTTATTTTCTTTTCACCTCAAGGATCGAAGGGCTACTGTTTTTTACAGAAATATTATTGCGCGGCTGTTAATCTTTTCGATGCTGCTGCTTTATCTGGGCAGAATTTATTTTTAAAAACTAAATCCTCCTACCACTTTTAGTCCCAATCCTTTGACGCCAAACATCGTTTGTATCTCAGGATTATCTAGGTAAGTCAATCTTTTGATAAGATCCACTCGCAGCACCTTAAAAATATTTCCTACACCCACACTAAACTCCATGTAAGGTTTGGATTGCAGAGAAGAGGTAATGGGTTCGTCGTTTTCATCCCGAAGAAATTGAATAAACTCCGAATTTTTCTCCGGATTATTTTGATCGCTCAGTCTTCCCCACACACCTTTGAAAGAAACTATTTCACGTAGTTTTAATTTTCTCAACAATGGTACTTTGTTAAAAATATAACCCTTGAAGAAGTGTTGGAAATTCCAAGATAGGTGAAAGTCATTGGTAAACTCCATGAAGTTCATCAAATTGTGATTGAAGTACAGCGCCGTAAGTCCCTGATTGCCACGAGGCACTAGCAACATGTAATAAGGAATACCCGTACCCCAAACTTTTCCACCCGACAGAAACATGTCGGTATAACCAAATGGTGCCATGAATATTCTTTTGAACACACTTGCTTCCAATCGGTCAAAATTATAGTCTCCTCCAAATACATCTTTCAGCCCACGGGTATAGTAAAAATTAAATACGGGAAATCGGGTGAAAATGGGATGACGATAATTTCTGCCCTGCACAAAAGTCTCGTTGGGGGCCCATCGCAGTCGGGCTTGGAAAGACGTGATGTTAAGATCAAAGAGTGTCTCCAAGCCATTGGGAAACTCCGCCAACGAGTAGTTAAATTCGAGCGATCCTATCGGGCGGTGATTTTGCTTTAGTCCAGTTAATTCTAATCGGAAGTCATTTTTAAATTCCTTCACGTAATTCACTTCCAAGGAATTTAGCCGCACCGCACGACTAGAGATACCCCGAATGAATGAAAAGAAATACGAATCATCGTACTCAAATTTCATGGGTTGACCAATGAGTTTGTTATCGTGGAGGTAAGAAAATCGAAAATAATGCCTGGGGTTATCTCGCCAGTTTTCGTTGAAGGTGTAGGTTGCGGCGGTGTGATATTTCAATTTTTTATCTTTCAAGCCGTAGGCAGCGTATCCCTCTAGTTGCACCTTTGGAAATAAATCTGGACTAGTAGTACCGCCAAAACTTAGCCGAATGCCTTCCACGTCATTTTCTGCCAAAAATGTATTCCAAGTACCAATTTCAAAATACTTCGTATCAAAATATCCAGTAGATAAAATGCTCAACGCATTCATGGTATTTCGGAAAGGACGCACCGTCTTGAGGGTATCTACCATTTGGTAAATTTGAGTCTCCTTGGCGGTCAGCGGTACGTGGCGCGCTTGTTGCCAGAACGCTTCGTCTTGGTGGGCAGCGTTGACGGGAATATCTACAATTTCTTCAGCACCTTTATAAATCTCGGCGTCCCGTGGTTGGTTGAATTTTTGATTGCGGTACATGACCGTTCGTTTAGCAAAAATACCTGGTGCTTTTTTGGACAATAAAAAATCAGTAGAAATCTCATCTTTGACCATCACCCAAGCATTGCCTTTCCTTTCGTATTCTTGAACTATTTTTAAATCCTCGACCCAGTTAATATTGACTTGCTTGGTGAAAGATAGATTGGCTTTTACGAGCGCGTAGGTAGAATCATTCAAGATTAACAGATTACCCTTGAAGCCCATGTCCTGCTTATTGGCTGGCAAAAAAGTCATTTCGATTACTTCCTGCCCCTTGTATTGGATAGTGTCCAAAATGTAGTATCGGTAAAACATGTTTCCCAAAGCATCATTGATGGGACTCAAAAAATTCTGCTTAAAAAGGAAAATATTATTTTGGTAAATATCAATTTCTTGGTACAAGACATCATTGAGTCCTGAGATACTTTCATCGTCTAGCCACTCGTCAATGCCCGTCATTTTTATCGCCTGACGATACTCTTTTTTGGCTTCTGGATTTTTTCTGTAATAAACTTTAGAAATAATTTCTCGCAAATAGAAGGGTAGGGTAGCGGCTTGGTTAGTGCCCGTAGTGTCCATGTAGGCTTCCAAAAACTGGAACTTCTTGAGGAGCTTTCTTTTTTCAAAAAAGTCATTAGAAAAATTATTGATCGCAAATTCTACCTTCTCGTATTTTTCGTATTCGTAGTAGTCTTGACTCTCGGGACGGTTGTATTTTTTATTGGCCATGACTTTTTTGATGAGTTCTACGGCGGGATTATTTTTTCTTCGATACCGTTTTTTCTTAGCCACTACCTCGACGGTTTGGAGGGTTTGGGCATTGGATGATAAAGAAAAAACCAAATCGAAAGTAGCGCTTTTATCTACTGCTAAGGTAAGGGATTGGTAGCCGATGTAGGAAGCTACCAAGGAATCGGGCCAGTCATCGAGCGTTAATTCAAAATTACCATCTAGTTCGGTAGTGGTGCCGATGCCTTGATCGCTCACCAAACTGACCGTCGCAAATGGGAGTACTTCCTGCGTCTGTGCATCTATGACTTTCCCTTTGATGGTAACATTTTTTTGGGCGTAAGATGACAAATTTGGAAAGAGAAAAAATAGTGTTACAGTTATTTTCAGAAACTTAATGTACCAATGCATCGCTTTGATTTTCCTCCGATTGCAAGGGAGATAAAAGATCATAAAATGTATCGTATGCTCATTTTACCTTTTTTCACGCTCGATGATGAAAAGATCGGAATTTTCATATTTGATTTTTTCTAAACAAAATGTACTCCAATCCACGAAAAAACAATTTTAAAAACAAGTTTACGATTCTATTTATGATAAAAAAAGGTAATAAACATACTTTTGGTGGAGTTTAACAAAATTTTACTTGGATCGCTGCTTTCCCCGAATACTTCTTCAGCGATGATAAATCAGACTTTAAAATTTATGACTAAAGTAACGAAGGGTATGCGATGGTGAGAATCGCTGCATTCAAAGAATTTCTATCTAATTTCCATTCATCGCCAAGCACATTATCGAGGTGACCGAAAAAGCCTTTGATGATTTTGCGGGAAGGATTGATAAAG
>JBCCJE010000726.1:0-3555 GCA_039027925.1 Bacteroidota bacterium | reverse complement strand
TTTTTGTTGCACTTTTCATCAAAATAAAAACCAAATGATAAAATTCTTGTAACTACTTAGCCACACGCTTTGAGAACTCCGTGAGATGGGAACGTGGGAATGCAAGCGTTCTTAAAGCCAAATTATGGAGCTTTCGTTGGCTTTAAGAACTTTTGCTTTACTTCTTTGCGATCCCGCGAAGTTCTCAAAGCATAGGGCTAGGTAATTACAAATTCTTTAAGAAAAATAGGTACAGAAGATAAATTTAAGAGGTTAATTATCGTGTCAGTTGAATGTACCCACTGTACTGTCTTCCTGCTCCGTCATCAAATACGTAGAAGTAAGTACCTTCCGGCAATCTTATCCCTTCCCAAGTACCATCCCAAGTATTATTGTATCCTTCCTGAATATATACCCTATTTCCCCATCTATTAAAAATGCAAAGAATATTATCAGGAAAATCATCAAGACCTTGGATGTAAAACACATCATTTACATTGTCTCCGTTGGGCGAAAATCCATTGTAAAATTGAAGCGGGCCAGTATTGTTACACAGTACCCAAATCAGGACGGTGGCAGTATCACATCCTACCGTATTACACAGTTCGTAGATAAGTGTATCTGGGACTGTACTGTTACAATAATCAAAGTCTCCATTGTAGGTAATCGTTCCATCGGGATTCAAAGTAACATTGCCATTACTGGGTTCTAACAAAATTGTAATGTTTTCAAATACGCCGTTGATAGAGTCATTTTCAAGAATATCAATCACAACCGACTCATTGATGAGGGTGGTATCTGCATCATCAAAAGCTAACGGCGTAGTGGTTGTATCTAGTGGTACGTGCATCATCAAAGTAGTCGTGTCACACAATCCTAGATCATCACAAACAATGATACAAGCTATCTCGTCGCCGGGTGCTATCCCTTGATAATCAACGCAGTACGAATTAGAATCAATAGTAAAGGATACAAAATTACCAGATTGATCGGGGCAAGCATTTGAGATGCTCACTACATTTCCAGCTAGTTCGGAGGTATCAATACAAATCGTTTCGGTCAGTCCCACCTCCACCGTATCCATAACAGTTTCGGGTAGCAGACAAACTGCTGCTACCTGTATGGTATCCAAGCAAAAAGTAGTCGTATCAATAAATACGAACTCGTGGATACCTTCACTCACCGTGATTGCACTACCCGTGGGAATCAGATTTGTGTTTAATTCTAAGAGTGCAAGAGCACTGGTATTTACCTGAGTCACCGTAATACTACCGTAAGCATTTCCTAAATCACCTCCCGTGATAAGGAGCATGTTGGTATCCAAAATCCAATTCCCCATCGGATCCCAAATATTCATAGAATCCACCAATGTTGATAAAGAATCAAAACTACCCGAAAAAGTAGAATCGTTGACGGTCCAAGCATCTACGTTGTAGGGGCCAGCAGTTCCCTGATCTGGAAGCGTAAAATAATTATAAGATAGAATGGTATCAAAATCGCAGCCCACGATGGTGTCTGTATAAGGAAGATCATTATCTGTAATAACAAAATTTGTAATACTTGAAAATGGAATATCTACACATAACGTACTCGTACTATCGCAGTCCGATAGCCCAAGGGAAAAATCCGTCTCTACGATAATTTCATCTGTACAAACCTGCGAAACAATAATATCAATCAAGACATCTGTTTGATTGCCGTCGCTATCCAGCACTTCAAAACAAAGCGTATCAAAACCAAGATCAATACCCGTAAAAATGATACAGTTACTCAAAGTATCAAAAGTATAATCAACGGTAGCACTAGTGGTATCTCCGCAGGTAATATTTATATTCGCAATACTCCCCACCTCTAGTTCATTTAAGCAAAAAGTATCCGATTCCATAATCTGGATAACCGTATCCAAAACGATGGTATCGGGCACACAATTAATATTGACGAGCATAGTGTCCGAACATCCCGAAATAAAACTGGTCATAATGATTTGGTGAAATCCTGTGTCTAATGCAATTGCTTCGTCAGTACCGTTATCACAGTTATCAGTAGCTCCTGAGAATAGCACTCCATTGTCTCTCACTTCATAATCCGAGAAAAATGCCGAAGGAATGTTGGTACAAACGAGCACGTCCAAGTGACAATCCGTTGTAGCTATGTTCAGTACATCTGGTAGCCAATCTGGACAGGGAGGACAACTCACCTCTACCAAAACAGTATCTGCACAGGCGGTGGAGATATTGGTAAAAATAACTTCGTGTAATCCTAAATCTAGTTCGATAGTGGTACCGTCATCATTTCCCGAAAAATCACAAGCATTAATTGCTCCACCGTAAGTTTGTCCGTCCACTAAAATATTATAATCAAAAATATCAGAGGTAGGTATCTCCACACAAAACTCCTCAGGATTCAAGCAATTGATAGTAGTCAATTGGACAGTATCGGTTGGTAAAAAAGAAATACAAGGCACGCAGGAAACCGTAGCTTGTAGCGCATCCGAAGGACAATTATTTCCTATTCTGGTATAAACAATTTGATGCGTCCCCGCAGGTAGGGTCATGGCCGTTCCTGCCGAAAAGTAGTTTTTCTCAGGAGAAAAGTTTCCAGTAATATTGGTAACGGGATGTGTGATAATTAAGTCGCTGTAAGTCTTAGCAGCGTCACCGCCCAAAATAGTAAAACTGGTCGCATCCAGCAACCAGTTATTGGCATCATCGAATACGTTCATCGAATCCACTAAGTCTTGCATGGTCTGAAATGAGACGGTTAAGTTTTGCCCGTCTACCATCCAAACGTCTAAATTATACGGCCCAAAGTTTCCCTGAGCAAACAATAGAGAATAATCATATCTGATAAAACTATCCTGATCGCATCCTACAAATCCATTTTGCACGGGTGTGCCGTTGAGCACTATATTATAATTGGAAATACTATCGAATGGAATGGGTAAGCATAACTCGCCCGTCGTAGAAGCAGTATCGCAAGGTACATTAATAATTTGCGGTGGGGTATGACAAATAATGGAAGGAATAAACACGGTGGTATCCATATTCCCTAAGTCGTCCTCCACGATTACACAAATGGTATCCACCCCATTTCCGGGAATCAAATTCGTAGTATAATTCAAGCATCCCGTTTCCGTTACGGTATATGTTCCATAAGTCCCATCTCCTCCGGATGTGCCTCCACTACATAATGTAGATGTAGTGTTGCTAGAAAAATAATCAGGTAATTCATTAGCGCAAATCGTAATAAAAGAATCTACCTCAATGATAAAGTCAATAGTATCATTGAGGATGGAGTCCATCACAAAGTTTGAATTTTTCTCAATGTATAGGTGAGCTACATCGGATGGAATACTAGAAAATGTGGGTGCCGCAGTTAGCACATTATTACTCATTGGATAAATTGATCCTATGCCAACCAATAATAATATCAACAACGGTATCCATGCACCAAAACCCTTTCTCTTTTTCCCATAAGTAGAGTTCTTCCAAGGCCGCTTACTAATAGGAGGAATATTAAAAAAACTCTGGATTGAACTCATAGTCTTGGATTATAATTTCTTAAAAAATATATCTC
>JBCCJE010000725.1:0-3556 GCA_039027925.1 Bacteroidota bacterium | reverse complement strand
GCAAAATTTCCAGAAATAAAATCGTTTGCGGGGTACGGCGTTGATGATCCTTCGATGTATGTCCGATTTGACTACGGTAGTAGAGGATTCAGAGGGATTCTTTCTACGCCAGAAGGTCAGGTTTTTATCAATCCTTACGTCAACGGAAATAATAATAACTACATTTCTTATTATAAAAAAGATAGACGCTTGACCCCCAAGCAGAAAATGCTTTTGAAGTCAGGCAACTTTGACGAACACCTGCCTACGGAACATTTAGAATGGTTAAAACCCAATACGGGCGGACCAAATAGTCCTTTCAAAAGTCCAACCGATCTTTCTACCGTGACCACGGGAGGTGCACCAGTTGACCTACGTGTTTACAGGTTGGCTATCGCTACTACGGGAGAGTTCTCGTTGACGCAGGGAGGTACGTTGAGTGCGGTCATGTCCGAGTTGGTATATGGTGTCAATCGGGTCAACTTTATCTTCGAAAGAGAGACGGCCGTGCGGTTTGAGTTGGTGGCAAACAATGATGAGATCATTTATCTGAATCCTTCGACGGATCCCTTTGATATTGATATTTCTACAGCTACTACGAGTCAGTATTTAAATATCAACCAAGGAGTTATGAATACAGTCATTGGTGCTGCCAATTACGATATAGGTCATGTCTTTGCTCCCTACCCCTGTGAATCAACTGGAAATATTTTGGGTTCGGGTGGATTATCTACTGTATGTAATGACGACCAAAAAGCAAGAGGGGTATCCTGTACGGGTAATCCCAATGAAAGCTTTTACATAGAAGTTTTCTGTCACGAAATTGGTCATCAATTGAGTGCTCCTCACACTTGGAATAACTGCACCCCCGATATCAACATGACGGTAAATTATAACCCCGCGGGCGCATACTCTCCCGGTGGTGGTACTACCATCATGTCCTATGCAGGGGCATGTGGAGATAATAATGTGCAGTTTGGATCGGACTGGTACCTACACGTGAATACCATCGAAAATATTCAAAACTTCACTAGAGATGGAGGTGGAGATTGTGCGGTAGTTATCAATACCGACAACATCGAACCCGAAGTGACTGTTCCCCTGGGAGATGGTTTGCGCATACCCATTAGTACGCCTTTCCAACTGACGGCGGTAGCTACCGATGCTAACGTTGACGATACCCTCACCTACTGCTGGGAACAATATAATTTAGATCCAATAATTACTCAATTGGGAAGCCCTACGGGAAATGAACCTTCTTTTAGAACTTACTTTCCCACGGAGTCAGGAACACGTATTTTTCCCCGTATCCAAACGATTATCAATAATCAAATGGACGTGGCTGAAGTCCTACCTACCTATACTCGTAACCTGACCTTCCGATGTACTGCCCGTGATAATAAATGGGGCGGCGGTGGAACGGTCTGGGAAGAGATTTCTTTTAACTCCACGAGTGAGGCGGGGCCATTTTTGGTATCTTACCCCAATGAGTTTACCACCGTAGAGGTAGGTCAATCCATCGAAGTGACTTGGGATGTAGCCAATACCGACGGTACACTTGTCAACTGTCAGCGCGTTAATATCTTGTTATCTACCAATGGTGGATTTGCCTATCCGCACGTACTAGCTGCCAATGTACCCAACGACGGAAGTCATACCGTAGTGATTCCAGATGCGATCACTAATATAGCTAGAGTAAAAGTAGAGGCAGCCGACAATATTTTCTTTGATATTTCGAATTTGAATTTTAGAATAGATCCTCCTTCCAACGCCGGATTTGCGGCTGCGGCGGGGCCTTACTTTCAGAAGGTGTGCTTACCGAATGATCCAACTTTTGAAATCAATACGATCTCCATGTTGGATTATGATAGCTTGATTACTTTGGAGGCTATTGGGTTGCCCGCTGACGTAACGGCTGATTTTAGTGCTACTCAAATTTTACCATCGGAAAGTTCTACGTTGACGCTTTCTAGTCCAAATACCCCAAATGCTGATGGTTCATTTGGATTTCAGGTGATGGCTTACGTTCCCGATGAGGATACGGTATTCATGGATTTATTTTATGAGGTTGCCGCAACTGACTTCTCGGATTTTGTCTTAGCTTCTCCTACCGACGGAATGGGAGGGGTGGATGAATTGCCACTGCTAGAATGGAACGAAGGTAACGCAGCGGACGAGTACGATATTCAGATTTCTGATGATCCCTCTTTTACTAGTCTTCTGGAAGAAGCGACGGTGACGGGCGAGAGCTACGTAGGGCAAGTGCAACTGGAACTGGGCGGAATATATTTTTATAGGATAAGACCCAAAAATGAATGTGCTACTGGTGACTGGTCAGAAAGAATTGCTTTTGCGGTGAAATCACTTTCCTGTGCTAATATTGTAAATGACAACGAATTGACGCTACCGAGTTCGGGTTCAACGATGGAAGAATCCATTATTAATGTTCCTAACAGCGGCATCATTAGTGATTTGAATATTGCTAATATTACTGGAAATCATCAAGCCTTCAAAGATATTGGGATGCGCCTAGTGGGCCCTGATGGTACTTCTGTACAATTATTCGGAACGGTCTTCTGTCAAGGTACACAGATGGACTTCGGTATGGATGACGAAGCACCATTTGTCATTGGTGTTGATTGTCCCGTGAATACTGGAAATTCTTACAAACCCCAAAACGAATTGAATGCCTTCAATGACAAAGACGCACAGGGGGAATGGAAACTGCAAGTGGACATTGCGTCGGCGGGCAACGGTGGGAAAATCAATGAATGGACATTACAAATTTGTTCGGAGGCTAACTTGAGTCCCCCATCGCTAGTAGTCAATGAGACTATGCCGCTTCCTCCCGGAGTAAGCAGAGGTATTACGGAAGAGTTCTTATTGACAACCGATCCTAATAACTCCAACGACGAGATCAGCTACACCATCGTGACGCTTCCGCAAAATGGTAAAATTATGTTTGGTGGTACTACGGAATTGGGCATCGGAGATAAATTCACACAGCAATCGTCGAGTGCTGGTAATATTAGTTATGAGCATGATGGCAGTACCACGACGGTGGATAGTTTCCTATTTACGGTGGACGATAGCGAGGGCGGATTGATTGCTACGCCGCAGTTCAATATTGTGCTTGATCCTAATGTAATGATTAGTACCGAAGATATTTTGAATAAAAATACCATTTCGATTTTCCCTAATCCTGCGCGTGATTTGATTAATATTGATTTCTCTCAACCGATCAACGAGCGAATTAATGTTCGCATCTTCAACGTGCAAGGGCAATTACTAGCGGAAAGAGTGGTGGACGATAGTGCCGACCTTATTCAGATGGAAACGAAGCGGTTCGCCAATGGAATTTATTTTGTACAAGTGAGAACTGAATCTGACAGCATCACCGAGCGAGTGACGATTCAGAAATAGATGAGATAACAATGTAATTACAACTTTAAATACTTCACGATCCCGAATTTTTGCTTTATCAAAAATTCGGGATTTTTTCTAACCTTTATTTCCATTCCTTAGGAATGGTGCATTAATAAATTTACATTTTATGCGCAGTTATTTTTTCTTTATG
>JBCCJE010000724.1:0-3570 GCA_039027925.1 Bacteroidota bacterium | reverse complement strand
GTATTGAGTAAGTTCGTGTATTCCTCCAATACGTAATCCAAATACATTGGAGCACCGGGAGTGGCGTAACTGTTCAAGTCAAAGATAAATGGCTCCACGTGCTGCCCAGGACACCAGCCTGCTCTTGAGAATAACCAAGTCCCAAATTGGTCGGAGCAAGTGTTTTGGGCGCAATCATCTTTCCACGGATTATGTGTTCCTGCCATATTGCCATCAATCATAATTTGGTGGGTCTTATTGGAAAACTCCGCAGCATTGTCGGTGTTCCCTTGACCGTGACCAGTAAGGGTCATTCGCATGTAGCTAGATTCCGTGACCGACGAAATATCTACGGTGTCCTCCGGAAAGTCGTAGCTAACTCCGGGATCACCGTAAACCCAATAGTAGGATTCCCAGAGGCGATTGAGTTTTTGGTACTGTGGGGTATCTGTTTTGATAAATTCTAATTCCGCATTAACAAGCCAGCCAGAATTTCCCCATACCTGCACAAACGAACGGAAGGTAATTGGTCCGCGCATTACAGTTTTAAAATCCGTAACATCCACCGTCCAAGGGCCACAGCCTTTGCCGTAGGGAGTAATGTATCTGGCAATTTCGAAAGTGCCATCGGGAGTATCAATAAAAAAACTAGCGGGCTGATCCCACGGGTCACATCCTGTGCTAGGACAGTCCACCCAAAAATGTAACAATATCTTTTCGTAATCCTCCATGTGCATCGGAAGATTGATTTCTCGAAATTGAGTTTGACCAGCTACGCCAAAGTTATGTAGCTCACCGTCAAAAATAGTGATGGTTGTTCCATCGGTGGGCTCTTGATAATTGGTAGTGACGCCATCGTTCAACGCATTATTATCATCCACGTAGCCCGTTCTGACAGTTACCACCTTTTCGGAATAGAAATTAAAATCAACGGGATTTTCGAATACGTAAAATTGACTTTCGCCCGCTTCGAGCGTGCCGCTAAAAGTCTCTTCCTTGATGACCTCCCCATTGACTAGCAGTTGGATGGGAAAATCAGCGACGGGATCAGAAACAAAGTTTTTCACCTCAAAACTCACTTTGACGGGTCGCTCAAAAATACTCCAAACGTCAGGACTCAACATCTTAGCGATCCCTACATCTTTGGTGGGAATAAAAAATCCATCCGTCCAAGCGGCATCGGTCATCCCCCCGCTGAAGTTACCGTTGCAGCCACCGAGGTTTTCGGTATTTGTTCCTTCCCCTTCGTTCATCGGAAGGTAGGCTACTAGCCCGGGTTCACTTCCCGTAAACTGCGAAGTCATAAATCCATTTATTTCCGCCTCCGTACGTGCAGTTTCCCAAATTCTAATTTCATCAATGATTCCGTCCCAGCCACGGTCAGGAAATCCTGCGGAAGCACCAATGGTCAGGGGTACAATATTGTCAGAGGGTGTTCCCGTAAATCCTTGGCTTGCTTCCAGCACGCCGTTGATGTACAAATTGATGGTTTGATCTACGACTACCGCCGCCACGTGGTACCATTGGTTGGCATTCATGGTAGGACTCGTTTGTGCCTCTTTCCAGTTCTGATCGGAGGACATCACGAAGCTGAGCGTTCCGTTTTTACCTGCCCGAAAAGCGAATCCAGAATCTGGTCCCTGCATGTCCTTGGTAACTATTGAACCTTGCCAAGCCTCTGGCTTCCAGTTGTAAGCCAGCACCCACGCTTCGACGGTAAAGGTTTCTCCGATATTAAATCCGGCACTGCTACAGAGGTTGAGCTTGTTGTCCGCTCCGTCAAATTCAAGTCCAAAATTTTGGGCAAAAGAAAAATTAAAAAGAAGAGATAAAAGTAGAAAGGTAAAGGTTTTTTTCATGATAATATTTTGATCTAGTTTTCGAATGAAATGTTTAAAAGTTGTTTTCAAAAAACGACCAAAATTAATTAAATTTTTTCTGTGTTCGCACACAGCCAAATTTTTTTTTCTATTTTGTGCTAAATTTTTGTATATCTTTTGCTAGCGTCCCGACAATGATTTTTTGGTAAAAACTTTTTAGTCTAAAATACGTCGAATCGCTCCTAACGAAAAACCCCTATGAGTTTACATCCCCTCGATATTTCCATTGTTGTACTCTACCTCATTGCTACCATTTTTATCGGTTTTTGGATTTCCAAAAAAGCCTCGAAAGGCTTGAGTTCTTATTTCCTCGGAGACAACGAAATCAAGTGGTACTACCTCGGATTATCCAATGCTTCGGGGATGTTTGATATTTCGGGAACCATGTGGACGGTCACCATCCTCTTCGTGTACGGACTAAAAAGTGCTTGGATTCCGTGGCTGTGGCCAGTTTGGAATCAAGTATTTATTATGATCTTTTTAGCCATTTGGTTAAGGCGATCCAACGTGATGACGGGCGCACAATGGATAACCACCCGCTTCGGCGACCAAGTAGGTGGACGACTCTCGCACATTATTGTAACTGTTTTTGCCGTCATCAGCGTCTTTGGTTTTATCGCTTACTTTTTTGTGGGTATTGGAAAGTTCGCTACCATCTTTTTCCCTTGGGATTTATCCTTTTCGTTAGGTAATTTTTTTATTACTTCCGAACAAGCCTACGCCATTGCGATCATTGGGATCACTACCTTGTACGTCATCAAGGGAGGCATGTACAGCGTAGTGCTAACAGAAGTTTTACAATTTGTGATCATGACCATTTCTTGTTTGGTCATTGGGTACATTGCGATGACGAGCGTGACTGCCGAACAGGTCACTAGTGCCGTACCGTCCGGTTGGAAAGATTTATTTTTTGGTTGGGAAATGGGACTAGATTGGACGGGCTACTTGGACAGTGTCAATGAAAAAATGGATAAGGATGGATTTGAGTTAATTGGCTACTTGGTGATGATGATGATTTTCAAAGGTATTTTTGCTAGCCTTGCGGGGCCTGTACCGAGTTACGATATGCAGCGAGTACTTTCCACTAGAACCCCCGCCGAAGCAGCTAAGATGAGTGGGCTGACCATTCTAGTTTTGTTTTTTCCGAGGTACTTGATGATTGCGGGATTTGCGGTGTTGTCTTTAGTTTACCTACTGCCTGAATTTGAAGCGATGGGCGCTGACGTGGATTTTGAATTGGTACTTCCGCTGGCGATTGAGCGGTTCGTTCCCATCGGATTCAAAGGACTTTTGTTAGCTGGATTGTTGGCTGCCTTCATGGGTACTTTTGCTGCCTTCATCAATGCCGCCCCCGCTTACATCGTCAATGACCTCTACAAAAAATACATCAATCCCGACGGGACTAATCGAAAATACATTCGTATGAGTTATATTTCTTCATTGGTGCTCGTGGTGATTGGAGTGATCGGAGGATTTTTTGCGGATTCTATCAATTCCCTCACCCTCTGGATAACTTCAGCCTTGTACGGCGGCTACGCAGCGGCGAATGTTCTAAAATGGATTTGGTGGCGCTTCAATGGGTTTGGCTATTTCTTTGGGATGTTGGGTGGACTATTGGCATCTACTTTTGTGCCCGGCTTTTATCCCGAAACGGCTGCCATTTATATATTTCCCATCATCCTTTTGATTTCATTTTTGGGTTGTATTTTGG
>JBCCJE010000723.1:0-3572 GCA_039027925.1 Bacteroidota bacterium | reverse complement strand
GAGCGTACATATTTATTTTTTAATAATATAAAAAGTCTGAATTTTGATAACTAATTATTTACCAGAATGTTACAAATAACGATGAAAAAATATATTTTGGTTTGGTGAAAAATGCCTAGCAAATTTTATTTTGCTCGGTAGCATTTCATGAGTTGGGGCATTCCCCCCAAGTTCATCTCCAAATATAAGCTATCCGAAGTCAGTTTTTTTATCCTCACTTTCTTTTCGATACGCCCATCGTTGATGGTATCGGTAGTGATTAATTGATCTTCAAAAATGTGGTAAGGTCCACCTTCTTTATGGGAAGCTATCTGGTAGGTGTAGGTCTTATTGTCTAAAAATTGAAATTCGGCAGACTCAATTCCTTTATCTACCGCTTTTCCATTTTCCATCATTTCAGCACCTTTCCAAGTGCCGATGAGTAGTTTTTTATCAACCTCTTTACAGGTCGCAAATAGAGCAACTAAACTAGCTGCTAAAAGTAGAGACTTTAAATTCATCATTTTTTTTTGCAGCCGCTTCGCTTGAAGAGGAGCAGTTGTTTCACTTGAAAATTAACTGCTCTCTCATCCTTTAGCGAAGCGACCGTTTTTTGTTTATTATTTTAATAATGCTTTGATAGCGGCGGCGGGTTGAATCAATTTACCAGTTTGCGGAGTACTTTTGGTAGCCTTGCCCGTGCTCTTCAAAATCGTATGTACTTCCTCCGTTTTGATTTCGGGATTGATACTCTTCATTAATCCTACTAGCCCCGCTACGTAGGGGCACGCCATGGAAGTACCATTAAAAGTTTTGTACTGATTGTTGGGAAAAGTAGAATAAATATTCACGCCGGGGGCAGCAATTCCGTAAACGACATTTTGAACATAATTCGAAAAGTGCGCTTTGTTCAAGGTCGTATCTACTGCTGCTACTGTAATGATTCCGGGAGTATTGGCAGGAGAATACTGGGCGGCATCCATGTTGCTATTGCCAGCCGCCGCAATCACGATAGCCCCTTGCCGATTACAATAATTCACCGCCCGAGCGTAGGCTCTCCTTCGGTTTCTACTGGAGCGACTGCCCAAGGACATAGAGATCACGTCGGCACCGTTGTCGGCTGCCTCTAGCATACCCGAAATGACGGATTGTTGAGTACCTCCTCCGTAGTCAGATAATACCTTTACGCTAGTCACCCTTACGAAGTCATTATTAGGGGCATAGGAAGCTACACCTATTTTATTGTTGGTAACGGCGGCGGCTATTCCCGCACAATGCGTACCGTGACCTTGGCGATCTTTGTCGTATGCCTTTTTGAGGGAAGTATAATTATCTTTTAGATCTTCGTGATTGGCATCCACGCCAGTATCGAGGATAAAAATGTTGGCCTTGCGCTTGGGTTGGAGTTTTTTCTCCTTCAACAACTTGTATAGTTCGTCCATTTTTAATTCATCAAATCCCCATAATTCACTCAAGCCAGGATCGTTGATGCCGAAAGTACGTTTTCGCTTGGAAGGTTTTTGCGCTTCGATGGGGTCGAGCTGAACGATTTCATTTTGCTCCAAATAATCCACGTATCCCGATGCCACGAGTGCACGCTCTATTTTTAATATATCTTTTTCAAATTCGTCGGGAATGTTAACCAGTACGTAATCATCCAAATCAGTATCATCCATCGCTTTCATGGTAAATGCTTTACGGTAAGTCAGTCCGTACTGATCTACAATTTTGGCTAAATCTTCCATGCTTTTTCCATCCGAAAGATCCACGAGAAGTTCGCCATTATCGTCCAAGGAGAATGATGGTGTGTTCGTTGGAGTAGTTTTGATGGAGGGTGTTGGTTCGGTGGTAGTTACTTTTTGCTCTACGTTTTGCGGAAAAGTATTGACCAATTTTTTGTAAAAAGTAAATGGAAAAAGCCCAAACAATAGGAGAAGCATACCAAAAAAGATGGGTTTATTTTTTCTAAAAAAACCAAAGAACTGAGAAACCAAACCAAGCACGAGCATATCTCTGAAGAGGATACCCATTTTGTAGCCTAATGCGCCTTCGGCAAATGCCAACGAAAAAGTATAGACCACGAATCCACCAAGGAATATTTGGCTCATACGCCTACGCACTTGATAATTATCGTTATCTTGATTGTAAAACCACGCAATCAATCCTAAGAGGCTGACGGTGTAACTGATGGGATACAGTATTTCTAACATACCTTTGTTTTTTTGTTAAGTGAAAATAAAGTGGAGGTTAATTTCATACCAACCATTTTTTTTTGATCTTCGTTGTTCCAATTTAGTTAATCAAAACTAATTTCCCAAAATCCTCATATGTAATCCTCAAAATATCTGTTGAAACGATTGATTTGCTAGATTAATTTTTTGGGAAAAAAGAAAAGCAGCACTCTAAGTTTTTCCAACATAATAAGAGTATGTCTAAATTTTAACTTCCTGAAAACCAATCCCGAGTACTCGGAAAACTTGACTTCAAATTCACGCACTCATGTATCTCGATATAATCGTTTATGAATTTATCGTCAAAACCATAAACTGTTGATTTTCAGTTCCTTAAAATTTTAGACATACTCTAAAAGAAAACTGTATAACCATGCTAAAAAAATACGGCCAAGAATTGGTGTATAAAATTATCCATCCTTTCATCGAATTTCTCATCCGCACCAAAGTCACTCCCAATGCGATCACCTCGGTAGGTTTAGTGATAAATTTTATAGCGACCATCGTACTAATTATTGGTGCCGAGTACGGCGAAAGAGGCGATCATCGTTACATCGGAGTAGCGGGAGGTATCATTTTGTTTGCGGGTTTATTTGATATGATTGACGGACGACTCGCAAGAGTAGGGCATATGAGTTCCAAGTTCGGCGCCCTCTATGATTCAGTTTTGGATCGGTACAGCGAGCTTATCATGTTTTTCGGTATTTGTTATTACCTCATCTCACATGATTATTTTGTCAGTTCCGTTTTTGCATTTGTAGCTATGATAGGTTCTATCATGGTGAGCTACACGCGGGCACGGGCGGAAGGACTAGGCGTAGATTGTAGTGTGGGGTGGATGCAACGCCCCGAAAGAATTTTGCTCATCAGTATTTCGGCAATTATCTGTGGTATCGTATCTTATTTTGTAGGAGTAGAGAAAGTAACTTTGTTTTCTATTCTTATCTTTGAGCCGATTTCCATATTCATCGGCCCTTTGATGCTCTTGGCGGTTATGTCAAATATTACTGCCCTACGTCGGTTAAATCACAGTAAGCATGAATTGGAGGGTCAGTGAGCTAAGCGATTTTAGGCTCATCAAATAGATTCACAAAATCACGCGAAATACCAAGTTTTGAAAGAAGGGAGTTACCTAGATATTAAGACCACCTCGTTCGAGCGATTTGCTGCCAAAGATGTCATTCCATTTTTTATCATTGCTACGTTATATACCTTTTGGGTAAAGTTTGCGTTGGGTGGAATCAGGGGCGATCATTATTTATTTATTATTGGCGTTTCCATTTTATATTTTTTGGGAGCTACCACCCGTAAGATGATTTGGGCGTTTGGTTTCATTTTGATCTATTGGTTTATTTTTGATTC
>JBCCJE010000722.1:0-3579 GCA_039027925.1 Bacteroidota bacterium | reverse complement strand
TAGCATTGGATTGCTGCAGCAATAATTTTTTATAATCCTCAGCTACATAATCTCCAAGTTGTCGCCACAGGTCTGGTTTATATAATTTTTTTCTTTCGGGTAAAATCCACATAGCGTAGTAAGCACCTACCGTGGAAATGTCTTTGGAGAGTAAGTAGCTGATGCCTTTTCCTTTCATCGTGTTGGGAAGCGTTCGGTGAATTGTCCCCCAAAAGGATTCATTGAAGCCCGTAGGCATCTTGTTATATTTTTTGATATTGTGGAGTTTGTCGTAACTATTATATCCCGCAAATAACTCATCTCCACCATCTCCAGATAACACTACCGTTACGTGCTCCCTTGCAAATTTTGAAACATAATATGTCGGAATGGCCGAAGCATCCGCAAAAGGTTCATCGTACGCCTCTACTAACTTAAAGAGCAAATCCATGGAATCGGGTTCAATGATTAACTCGTGATGATCTGTTCCATATCTTTCGGCTACGGCTCTCGCATAGGGCAATTCGTTAAATGCTTTTTCTTTAAAACCGATAGAGAAAGTTTTAATTGGTGCATGGGATATTTCACTCATCAATGCGACGACGACACTTGAATCTACGCCTCCACTCAGAAATGCCCCCAGGGGTACATCACTAATCATTCGCATCCGAACGGCTTCTTTCAATTCTTCCCTTAATGACTCCCCCCATTCTTCTTCCGTTTTGGAATAATCTGGGCAATAATCAATATTCCAATATCTATCAATTTCAATTTTTGGGGTTTGTCCAGCGCAGTCAATTTCTACAAAATGTCCTGCTTTTAATTTTTTGATTTCGTGAAAAATAGTCCGATCATCTGAAATATATTTATAGGTAAAAAAACTATCTAAGGCCCTTACATCCATGGAGGTGTCAATTCCTCCTGCCCCTAATACCGTTTTTATCTCTGAACCAAAAACAAATCTTTCATCCGTAAAATGATAAAAGAAAGGTTTGATGCCAAAGCGATCTCTTGCACAAAACAACTTTTTCTTTCGATCATCCCAAATGGCAAAAGCAAACATCCCTCGCAGATGATCTACACACTCCCGACCATACGCTTCGTACAAATGGACGATCGTCTCGGTGTCGGTTTGAGTAGAAAACTGATGCCCTCTTTTTATCAAGTCTTTTCTCAACTCTGGAAAATTATACACCTCCCCGTTGAAGACGATCCATACTTTTCCATCTTCGTTGGATAGCGGCTGATGTCCGTTATGCAAATCAATAATGCTCAGTCGCTTGAAACCAAAACCTACATTTTGATTTAAATAAAATCCTTCGTCGTCTGGTCCGCGATGAACCATACTGGCCACCATTGGTCGCAACTCTTCCTGACGCACGGGTTTGCTTTTATCAAAATTTAAAATACCGCTTATTCCACACATGATTTATTTTGAATTTTAATTTTTTAAATTTTTGTAACGCAGAGATGCGGAGGTGCAGAGTATGATCTGTCTTAAATTTTTTCTTTGAAAAAATCTCTGTGTCTCTGCGTTTGATTTCCTTTAAAATTAACTTGTCAATGCTTACTTGACAGAACACTCGTATTTAAAATCATTTTACAGATTAAACTTTCAAGGACCAATAAATCCACGTTTTACGAACCATTCATAATTCATAATTTTTCATTCATAATTGAATTCATTTTGCCCAGATACCTTTGTCGGTTCCATCTAAAATTCGATTGACTTGAAGGGGGGTAATAATTAGGAGGGGGATCATACATACGATTGTTCCTAGTACAATTCCAATTGTTCCGTAGCCTAGGTGCTGTGAAAAAAAGATGGAGCAAGGAATATTCATGACACTCGCAAAAATCCAACCGTACATTTGTAGTCTAACTTTTCCAGCGCCATTGAGTACGATATTGAACATATTAATCCAATTGGTCAAAGCAATGGAAACTGCAACTGCAATGGTTAAAATCAAAGGAATAGAAATTGTCTCTTTTAACCAAAGCCAATATACCCACGGCGATACCATGATCATTAAGGTCATTATTCCTACCGTCCCAAACCAAATTTTTTGCACATTTTTCATGGTATTTCTCACCCAGCTAATCTCTCCTTTGCTAAATGCTTCTACATTTGCTGCCCACAATTGATTGGACAAAATCACAAATAACAATATAAATACGGACATGTACTTATTAGCGGCTTCGTAGATTGGGACTTCCTCCAATGCCACCAATCTTGCTATCAAGAAATTGTTGGTTTGGAAAATAACTAACATAGATAGTTCAATAATGAAAAATTGAATACCTATGGAAAAAAGCCCATTAAAATATTTTCTTTTTACGTGACTGAAGGAAGGCGTATATTTTTTAAATGATCTCGAAAAGTAAAGGAGTCCAACGAAGAATGGCACTAACGCAAAAGTCATCGTTTTCGCTACACCGAATAAAATCAGTGATTCATCGGTAAAATAGACTAACCCAATGATGACGATGAGAAAAGAGATTTTTGTCAAAAAAGAGAAAAATTCTACCCACGCCATTTGTTGTAAGGCATACAGCATTTGATAGACAAGTGAGGAAATAAACCTGATGGCAAATGCTCCAAACATCAATATCGCTAAAACCATAATATCGTAATTCATACTTGGATCGGCTTGTAAAACGGCACTCCACGGTACAAAATAACTAGCGATGATAAACAGGATGGATACCGAAGCGAAGATGCTTCCTAGCACCACGTAGGCAGTACTCACATAGCCCTTGACACTTTCATCATCTCCCTTGGCAACAGCCTCGCCTACTCTGTTCCTCAAACCATTCCCAATCCCAATATCTAGTTCTGCGAACCAATCTATCATGGAAGTTAGCGTTAGGAAAATCCCAAAATTAGCTGGACTTAAATAGGAAAGTGAAATGGGAAAATAGGCGAATCCAATCAATACGCCCAAGCCCTTGAACAACACCGAGATCAAGACATTTTTTTTTGCCTTGATGGTTCGCTCGTGCCCTGACCCCATGATTTTTTTCCAGATTTTTTTCCAGATCATTTTATTAGGAATTATAATTTTTGAAACTCGGAGGTGGAGAGCAGCAGAGAGGGTTTTTCATGATTTTTTCTTCAAAAAAAAACGCTGCGTCTCCGCATATCTGCGTTGATTATTTTTTCAATTATATATGACTAGCCCTCGATACTGGAAAAAATTCTTCCATGTGTCGCGCTGCCATTCCGATGCCAATATGAATAGCAAAAAGTACCGATAAATATTTGGGGAATAATAAAGTATTCGTAAGATTTCCTACGGTATATAATAATGCGATGATAAAGGGAATTACAAAAAATAAGTGGTGGGTAGTAAGTCTTGCGAAGTAGGCCAGAGTCAACAAAACAAAAGTGACAAACAATACAAAACCTGGTAACCCATAAAAAAACAAGGTACTGTAATATCCACTATGAATGTCTCCTTCTTCTCCAGTAGCTCTTTTTCGATTGAGTGTGATTCTCAACATCGAATAATAGTACGTCACATCCACAGTTTCAGCATTGAAACTCACCCGCGTGGCCCGCAGACCCGCAATTGTCTCAAACTGCCCGTCCGAGGTCAT
>JBCCJE010000721.1:0-3607 GCA_039027925.1 Bacteroidota bacterium | reverse complement strand
CTATGCCGATAAAATAATTTATTTAGCAGTAAATATAATCAATTTTTGTTCAACAAACGCCTTTCAATGTCCTTGAAAAAACATCAAATCGTGAGCACTTTTGTATTGTACTTATTACAAACAATAAAGAAATTTTTTTTCGTGAGATCATATATTATGTACAACCTGATAAGACTCAAGCGGCAAAGTATAGTAGCAGTACTCTGTTTGGTTTTGAGTCTTATTGGTTTTTTTGAGGTATCTGCTCAGAAGGTATATGGATGGGATAAGATTTTTGAAGAAATCGGACCCGATGAGGCAAAGGGAATTGTGGAAATGAGAGACCGAGGTTTGGTTATGGTCGGAAATACGAATTCATTTGGACTTGGTTTTCAAATATATACTATTAGAACGGACGTAGATGGAACAGTCCTTTGGACGGATACTTTAGGAACTGCTGGGTCTGAGATGGGATTAGACATCACCGTCTCTTCTGACCAAAATGGAGTAGTCATCGTTGGTAATGGAGAAAATTTAATTAACGGTGGTAAAGATGTGATCTATTTTAAGTTGGACGACGATGGTAATAAAGTTTGGACGAAATCTTTCTCTACCAATAATGATGATGAAGCCTTTGGGATCACAACTGCAAACGACGGAGGCTATATTATCACGGGATACACAGAGAACGACCAAGGCATTAAAGATTTATTTCTTCTAAAAGTAGATAGTGATGGTAATGAACTGTGGAACAACACCTACGGAGGAGATTTTGACGATGCGGGGAATGCTGTTGCTCAGTTAAGTAATGGAAATATTATCGCAACTGGATATACGATTGATACTAATGATGATAGAGATATTTTTGTGGTTGGAACGGATGTAGATGGCAATGTACTTTTCGAAAGTAATTACGGAACAGGTACTGGTCAATTTGACGAAGGGCGGGATCTGGTCATCGGAAATGATGGTTCGATCAATATCACGGGGCAAGTAGGCAACCAATCAAATGTTGCTTTTTTAAAGCTAGCAAACGATGGTGCTTTCATTGGTCTATTTTCTTACGGGAACTCTACTTTTTTTCAACAAGGAAATGGAATTCAACTAGCGGACGATGGGAATTTAGTAATTGCGGGGTTCAACGAAGCATCGGCTAGCGATCTGAATGTTTTTTTATTAAAAATTAGTCAAGACGGAGGAACAACTCCAATCTGGGAAAAAAGCATCGGGCAGGCCGATCGAACCGAGTTAGGTTTTGATTTAGTAAAAACTTACGATGGTGGATTTGCGGTAGCGGGTTCAAGGGCACAGACTGCTTTTTCGAGTCCCGATGTTTACTTGCTGAGAACCAATAAGAATGGAGAACTACTAACCAACCATATCGTTGGTCGGGCTTATCGAGATAATAATAATGATTGTAATTTTCAGGCAGGAGAAGGAGGTGTACGTGATTGGATAGTGGAAGCGAAGGGCGATGATAGAACCTTCTACGGATCAGTTGATGCGGATGGTCATTTTGACGTACTAACGGATACTGGAAGTTACGAGGTGAATATTATTGTACCTAATGTTTATTGGAACTCCAGTACTTGCCAAACGTTGAATTTTCCAATTCAAGTAGGAAGTTTTGATACTATTTATTTGGATTATCCAATTCAGACCGAGATCGAATGTCCCGTAATGGAAGTAGATGTTTCCACTCCTAGGATCATTCCCTGTGAAGATAATATTTACCGTGTTGATTTTTGTAATCAAGGAACTCAGATTGCGGTAGGGGCTACGGTGGATGTGATTTTTGAAAAGAACTTAACGGTAAATAGCAGTTCACTTCCTTGGGTTATGCAAGACGATAGTTTATTCGTTTTTGCCATCGGTAATATTGATGTAGGGGAATGCGGTTTTTTTGAAGTAGAAGTTACCGCAGATTGTAACATCGTAAACGAAGCGCACTGCGTAGAGGCAACGATCCTTCCAGATGATACTTGCTTGGCAGATGATCCTAACTGGGATGGTTCAAGTATCAGGGTGGATAGTTACTGTGGTGGAGATTCTGTAATCTTTTTGTTGCAAAATGTCGGAGATGGTCCGATGACTCAATCTTCAGACTTTATTGTCATTGAAGATATTGTTTTGATGTTCCAAGGGCAACCACAATCAACGGAACTTTTACCTACGGGTGCTACTCAGCGCATTGCGATTCCAGCCAATGGAAAGCACTACCGATTGGTTGTGGATCAACCTGCCAATCATCCAGGAAGAAATTATTTTGCTACCAATTCAGTTGAAGGATGCGATCCTAATAATCAAGGTGTTTCTCTGGGCTACGTCACCCAATTAGAGGAAGCAGACCGAGACCCTTATCAAAGTAAGGATTGCATAGAAAACCAATTGTCATTTGACGCTACAGATTTTATAGGCTATCCCAAAGGATATCGGGACACTTGTAGTACCGACGCCGATTTGATTACTTCCCAAACCGATCTGAAGTATCATATCCGATTCCAAAATGTAGGAAGTGATACTTCACAACGGGTGGTCATCCGTGATACAATTCCGTCACATCTTGACATCACAAGCATTCGACCTGGTGCTAGTAGCCACCCTTATACTTTTGAAGCGTACGGAGATGGATTTGTAAAATTTACATTTTCTGATCTGAATCAAGTAAATAATACTACTGACGAGATGTTGTCCCACGGGTTTGTTAAATACCGAATTTCTCAAAAACCCAACAATCCCGTGGGCACTATTATCGAAAACGGTGCGATCATCTTCCAAGATTATGATGTACCCACGGATACCGAGTCGGTACGTCATCAAGTTGGAGGTGATAATTTAACTGACTTTTTATGCTTTTTGACCTCCATTGAAAATCCAGATTATCCAAACGTAAGTTTGGAAGTTTATCCGAATCCTTTTACGGATTTTACGATGATAACGGTGGAAGGAGCACAATTTGGAGAAATGGAATTTCGGTTGTTTGATGCAACTGGAAAATTAGTACGAACTGAATATTTTGAAAATAATACCTTAGAATTTTACAGAAATCAATTGTCACAAGGACTTTACGTATTCACAATTAATGTTAAAGGACAAGCCGTTCGGAGCGGCAAATTAATCATTCAATAGTTTTAGGAATGATAAACAAATCAATTAATTTATTAATCATTCCTGACCAACTTTGAATTTCAAGAATTTTGGAACAGTCTTTTATTTGACCGTTGAAGTTGTTCGCCTTATCCCAAATCCGTATTTTTTCCGTGAGAGAAATTCTCAAAAATCGAATTTCCCCCCAAACCGAACCCAAAACCGAAACATCCCAAAACCGTTTTGTTTTTCTTAAACGACAACCAAAGCACGTATCCCAAAATCGTTTAGTGTGTAGCACATCCCAAAGATCGGCATCAAGCCATCCTTAAAAACCTATTGTTGTAATTACATCATTGATGTATTCATTGAAATATTGATATTGTCATTGCCATTGTTATTGAAATATTGCCATTGCACTATTGATATTGTCATTGAGTCATCATCATTAAACCATTGCTACACTTTTTCATCCCAAATTCAGTAAACCGAACAATACTCAACGGTCATATTTGTTCCAACTATATTTCCAATGTTAATG
>JBCCJE010000720.1:0-3608 GCA_039027925.1 Bacteroidota bacterium | reverse complement strand
GCTCTCCCACCTTCCTTTCTCCACGGGGTTATCAAAGACAGAGGCTATTCTTTTCAAAAAAGTCTAAATATTTAAAATACCTCTTCTGTGGTATTTTTTGAAAATATATATTCTCGTAATTTTATATAAGGCTATTGTATCTCAATTCGTACCTCCCTTCTGGTCATTACCTCTTCTTTCCATTGAGTTCATGTTTACAATTTTTGTATAATTTTTTTTGAAATAAATTTTCTTTATGAAACCCATAAAAGAACGTTTAGAAGATTATGGTCAATCCATTCGGGTAGGCATTGTAGGTATTGGATCTATCGGTAGAGGATTGGCACACCAAGTGCATCACACGCCAGGATTTGAACTGACGGGATTAGCAGATATTGATACCGAGCGAGCTATCCAATGTGCTAAGTATTTGGGGCTTGATTACGCAATTGTCAATTCTTATGCGCAAATGAAAAAAGCTAGGCGTAGAAAAAAAGTTGCTATAACTACCCACGGCATGTTGATTGCTCAAAATGACGAGAATGATGTATTTATCGAATCCTCGAACGCCATTGTAGCGGGTGCAAAATTTGCGCTAAAAGCTATTCAAACGGGAACTCACGTGGTGATGATGAACTACGAGGCAGAACTCATGTATGGTCCCTACCTGTTACATCAGGCTCGACAACACGGCGTGGTCTATACTTGCGCAGATGGTGACCAACCAACAGTCATCAAAAAACTCGTGGACGACTTGACCTTCTGGGGATTTGACTTGGTGATGGCGGGCAACATCAAAGGCTATCTTGATCGCTACACCAATCCTACCAAAATAAAACTAGAGGCAGACAAAAGGAATCTGGATCACAAGATGTGTTCTGCCTACACGGATGGATCGAAGTTGAATGTAGAAATGGCGGTACTCGCCAATGGACTTAATCTGATGACCCATCGTACGGGCATGCAGGGGCCGCAAGCTAAAAGTATTTACGATGTATTCAAACATTTTGATTTTCCTTCGATTTATCAAGACCGACAGCCCGTAGTGGATTATATTTTAGGAGCAGTTCCCAAAGGGGGAGTCTTTGCCATTGGCTACACCGAAGATAAATTTCAACAATACACACTAGGTTGGTATCCGCCCGAAATGGGACCTGGCCCATTTTATCTATTTTATCGGCCATATCACTTAGGCCACATCGAAGCACTCAATGGAGTTGTGGAGGCGGTACTCGATCAGTCTTCCCGATTGCAGCCAAAGTTCGGAATGAAAACAAACGTATTCACCTACGCAAAGAAAAATCTAAAAGCTGGCGAAATACTAGATGGTTTAGGTGGCTATACTTGCTACGGTTTGATTGAAAATTTATCGAATACCATTCCCCATGATGGACTTCCTATTTGTTTGTCCGACGGGGTAAGACTAAAATACGCTAAGCCAAAAGATAGCCGAATCACGCTAGATGATATCGAGATTCCTCGACAACAGGAGACGGCTTTCGAGTGGTACGATCAAGCCTGTGGCATCGGCATCCAAACGAAATCCGTAAAAATATTTTAAATAGATGAAGCAGCATCCATTAGTCACCATTATCATTGCCACTTATAATCGAGCAGAGACATTACAGTACGCCATCAATAGCGTCTTGTGGCAAACCTATTCCAATTTTGAACTCCTAGTCGTGGGGGATGCGTGTACCGATCATACCGATCAGATAATGAAAAATTATACGGATGACCCTAGGGTGTTTTGGTATAACCTACCAGAGAACTCCGGCTACCAAAGTGTACCCAATAACTTCGGTATCCAAAAGGGCAAAGGAAAATACATTGCTTACTTGAACCACGATGACCTGTGGCTACCGAACCACATCGAAGCATTAGTTCATCATTTGGAAAACACGGAAGGTGATTTTGCTTTCTCCATTTTGTACTGGGCGTACTGTTCCAGACCATCTCGCCTTGAGATACCAGTACTGCCCGAGATGCCCATTCCGCCCGAAGCCACCGCTATACTTCACCGTAGAGATGTCGTAGATCGAATTGGGGGATGGAAAGATATTCACGAAACTTTTGCGTATCCGCGGGTAGAGTTTTTTCGGAGAGCACAATTTGCTGGGCTTTCATTTGATAGTGTGCCCGTTGTTTCTGCGGTAAAATTTCTTTGGGCGGAGGAAAATTATAATGACGTGGGGCCACAACCCGAATACATGGAGTTGATAAAAAATCAGCCGAATTTTTTTCAAAAAGACGTGCTCAAAAAACTCATGGAATTGCAGCGGGAGCAAAATACTTCCATTTCATCTTTTCTACTTCGTCCGTCCAAGTGGGGGGACATGCTTCGCCTATTAGCCATTCGTAATCGCATCCATCCCGCACAGTTAAAATTTTGGAAAGGAAAAGGGCAACGGATCAAAAAGTGGCGAAGGCTGCATCGGTTGACTTGATGGCATCATAGACCATTCTGCTCTAGGATGTTCACTTTCTCTGCTATCTCTTTACGTTCTTCCTTGAGTGATTCTAAATTTTGAATTTGGATAGCATTTTTGTTAGGTATATTTTCATTTTCTCGAATTTCTTTTTCTTTCTGTTTTAAAGAGTTGCGAGTACACTCAGCAAATAATTCCTTACTTATTTTTATTGCTCTTTTATTATCAATAGAATCTTCAAGTTCTCGATTATAAACATAGTGCAGCTTTTCGGGAATGTTCTTTCTTTCCTTATCTACTTTTTCGATAAAAAGCATATCCGGAACAGCCAGACCTTCTCGTCTAATTCGATAATATTCGGATAAGACATACTGATCATCAATTAGCAGGAAGCTAAAATTCCGCTTGGGAATGGGGAGGGCGTAAAGCTCAAACTGGGCATTTTCAAAAGATGTTATGATGTGCTTAAAAGTACTTTTGAAAAGAATAGATATTAATTTTTCTAATAGTTTGATCCTATTATTTTCTGTACCTAAAGTGGTCTTACTTAGTTCAATGGGCAGGGAAATCACCCTTTGGTACTTCAAGTTTTTTGTTTGGGCTTCCAACGCTCGGTAGTAATTTTCGTATCCTTTAAAAAATTTCTTTTTCAGTTTTCCAGATAGCATATTGGAAGTATTGATCAAAAAATCATTAATCAAGATTTTTTTCTCGGCTTTCTTTAGAGTTGTGATGATGGCATCAAAATACTTTTCAATAAATTCTTCTTCGGCGAGATTATCTCTTTTCCAGATACTAAAGCAGAAAAACTTATTTTGAGGTTCCAGCGATTTATTTTTTGAAATATCTAAGTGTACATCATCAATGCCTAAATCGGTAGGCAAAACTCCCAAAAGTCCGTAAAGTGCAGCGAAGTCTTTTTTCTTTAATCTACTCGGGTACTTCAAAAATTCAATCAAGTCTTTTTTATTCATACCTAGCAGTTCTGCATAGACCTTAACTAAATCATTTTCGACAAGATATTTATTGACTTTGATCCGATGAGGATGAGGGGGGCGATTACCGTTTTTGTTCATTGTTTATTTGTCCTTTCAGTATTTCGTTTTCAACTCTACGGATTTCCGTGAGAACCAAGCGTAAAAATACATTTAAGTAGAAATTAAAAGAATTTTTCCGATTGAAAAAATACATTTTACGTGT
>JBCCJE010000719.1:0-3609 GCA_039027925.1 Bacteroidota bacterium | reverse complement strand
TCCATATATAACAAAATCCAAAAGACCGAGCCATTTAAATCCTTCTTTGTAGTTTTCCCCATCATTAAGGGTCTCAATTGCTTCTGCATAATTCATATCCTCTTGTCCGTCATTATCTTCCATTTGAGCACGTTTTGCCATTGCTGCGAACATTAAAAGTGCATGTTGAAAAATTAGAGAATCTACTTTCTTGAAATTTGAAAGCCTAGCTGCAAGAGTATATTCCTCGCTCGTTATTTCGACAGAGTAGCCATCTCTCATCAAAATTGATATTTTATCATTTTGTGCATCAACATTTTTAAATGGCTCGGTCTTTTGGATTTTGTTATATATGGACCGAATAGAAAATTCCCTTTTTATAAAAAAGCTAAAAGGTTTTTAGAAAATAAATCAGCAGGTATTGGGAAATCCCCTAAACATGTTTGGTTTTCGTCTAATGGTTTAAATGACGAATATGGTACAATTTCTAAAATAAGATCAACAACAAGTGGATCATTGGCTCTTGATATAGATAAAATATCTGAACTTGAAAAATAACGAAAGCACAATCGAGTAGACGGCTCCGCCTAGAATGATTTCTAAGCGGAGTGCGCCTCTCACACCACTCCCGATTACTCGCATACGGGTGAATCTTAAAAAATGTAGTTCATTGACAATCAGGGTTTTATAGTAAATAAAATGGCATAAAAAAAGCTATTTAGATATTGTAATTAATTAACTGACCTTTCGCAGGCCAGATATTTTTTAATTTCAAAATATCTGACCTGCGAAAGGTCAACTTCTAATTTTTGGAGCTAAAAACTTTGGCATATCTCAACTGATCTCCTCCAAAGTTTTCCAACAATACATTAACGCTCGTGGTACGTGGAAGCACCCCTTCCATTTTCCGCCTTTGAGGTGCAGCAACCGCTTCCCTCTCCTATTCAAATAGCCCCACCATTCGCCGTATTTTTTTTCGGGAAAATGAGCCCAAGTATATTCGTGAACTTTTTTGAACCACTCCCAGCAGCTTTCCTCTCGGGTGAGTTGATAACCTTTAATCAGACCAACTAATGTTTCCAGATGTACCCACCATAATTTTTGATCCCATTCTAGTTGTTGAGTTGGATGACCTTTAGCATCAAGGAAATAAAAAATGCCCCCGTGCTCCTTGTCCCAGCCATTTTCCAAAGCTTGTAACATAACATTTACAGCTTTAGAAATCAGAGACTTATCCTCGTACCTTTTGCCCAAATCCATCATAAACCACATGGCTTCTATTGCGTGTCCAGGATTAAGTAAACGACCTTCCATCGTATCTGAAAAATTTCCTTTTGGGGTTACGTTTTCCATAACTAAACCAGTCTTCGAATCATAGAAAACCTCCATAACTTCGTGAATACAATTTTGTATAGTTTGCTCCACCAATTCTTTATCCAATAAATCTTCAATCTCCAAACACAGGTTAGAGAGAATCATCGGCAGCGCAAAATTTTTGAGTGGACGAGTATTCGGAAATGCTTTGTTATAAATCCCCTTTGGGTTGTCTTTTCTCTTTAAAATATTACGAAAAGTAGAGGTTGCGATGTCAGCGTAGGTGAAATTTTTAGTTGCTTCATAGAGTTGTCCAAAAGCCATCGTGGCGAAGCAATCAGAAAAAATATTGTAAGGCTGCACCAATGGTTCTCCTCGTTGATTCAAAGAAAAATACCAATTTCCCTGAGCATCTCGTCCGTATTTTTTCAAAAAGTCTGCCCCGTGCAAAGCGAAGTCCAACCATTCTTTGTTCTGTTCCAACCGGTTATACAGCATAGAAAAAGTCCAAACTTGGCGAGCTTGTAACCAGATAAATTTATCCGTATCGAAGACACTTCCATCTTCGAGCAGACAGGTAAAATAACCTCCGTAGTTGTCGTCTTTAGAATGATTGAGCCAGAAAGGAATGACGCTGTTCAGAAGTTCATTTTTGTATAGGTCGGATAAAGTTTTAAAGTTCATTGTTGTTTAGTTTTGGTTGATTATTTTTAGGAGAGGCGAAAAGAGGGAATAGAGAAGCGAGAAGTAGAGGGTTACATATTTGAATATGAATATTCTATCTTATTCAAAATTAAAATAGATCCCTCAAGATCATTTTCAATCGAATGTCGTCAACTTTAGGGTTTCAAATTTCCACCGTGGGTTCAATGAGATTAAGGAAAACTGCGAGGGGGAATTTTGAACTTACCCTCTCAGGCTACCGCTAAGTTGAAGACATTCCATTTTCAATCCCCCAAGGTTTTGGAATAGGCGTAATTTTTAACCTACCCGATGCAGGAGATTTCATAACTCTTAATCCCCCGAGGTTTCGGGGCAAGCGTCATTCTTAATCTATAATCATAAATCCATAATCTTTAATCTTCTCCAGTCCTTCCAAATACCGATTGTACAAATGATGCGCCTGTACGTAAGCGGATTGAGGACTCATAAAATGAGAGAACTCAAATGTTATCGCTTTTTCCAAACCTGCTTTTTGTGCAGCTTCTAATTTCAATAATAATTTTTCCCATTTGATGGGTAAAAATTTAATCGGCATATCTCGATCAAAAGATTCGGCATTTGTCCAGCAACTCATCCCGTAGCGATCTGCTAATTTTTTATTGATAGAAAAATAACTCGCCAGTTCGTGGTAGTCCACGTGTCCATCCTGAAACGCCAAAATATCTACTGCGCCTTGAATCCGATCCAAGATTTCGTTCCAATCCTTTTCGTGTTGTTGAATCGTGATGTGGTCGGCTTTGGTCAATTTCGATTGGTTGGAGAGGATGGCTTTTTTCCCATCAATGTAAGGAGAGATTAATGTAGGTAAATTGTTAGAAACTGCTTTGCAATGTTTGCCCAAGCGGGCGTAGAGTGACATGATGTCCCCCGTTTTTCTGCTCACTTCTTGCGAAAGGTACCATCCTCGAAAAGCAGGAGCATTACCGTATTTTTCCCAAACCTCATCAATCACCCTAAGGTTAATATCTACCTCTTTTTGAAAGTCTCCCTGCTCCCACCAATACTTTCCCGAATCATACAAGCCAAAGTAAAACTGCATCCCGTACTTTTCCGCTAGTGCCAAAAACATCGCCACCAAATCGGTAGGCGGCCGATAGACGCCTTCGTTGTCCATGAGGTACTTGGAAGGGTAAGTCATCCATTTTTTGTAGCCACACCGAATCAGTACCACCGTGTCAATACCCATTCTTTTCATGTGGGCAAAATCCTGATCCCATTCTTTTGATCCCCAATTTTGGTGAGGAATGTCATGGCTGATTTCATCTAGGAAGGTAGCAGTTATGGGTAGCATTGTCCGTCTAATTTATCGTACCATAATTTTTTTAATAAAATACTCGTCACTACAAAAATGACCAAGGCAATGGAAAAGTTGCTCATGGATTTGATTACCAAATAAATTGGCATCACCACCAATGACATTTGCCAGACGATGCCGATCAACACATTTAGCATATCCATCCCAAAGTTTTCATTAGGCTTGAAAGTAGGATCGTCCGCTTTTATTTTTTGAATGATGGGTTGCCAAAATCCCCAAGGACGGGTGTCTCGGTAGAATTTTTTCAAAACTTCCTCCTCGTCGGGAGGGGTCAGTAG
>JBCCJE010000718.1:0-3614 GCA_039027925.1 Bacteroidota bacterium | reverse complement strand
GATGCCCAACAGTTTATCGAAGAGGCCAGCGACCAGTTTGGTGTGGAAAAAGCCAAGCTGGAAAACTACTTGAAAAAAAGTAGGCAAAAATACGAACTCACCGCTCCGATTTTTTTGGAGAAATCACTTCACCAGCCAAAGACTTATTTTTCGAGAAAAACGATGAAGGCCATGTACAACGTGGCTCGACTCGACATCTACGAGAATCTGAACATAGTCAACCAAAAAGCCTTACAGCAACCCCACCTTGTGCAAATGTTCAATCGCTACTCCACTTACAATGGTTCGTCGCCCTACAAGACGCCCGGCATCATGTCCATGATTCCTCACTTGGAGTTGCACATGGGTACTTTTTTCCCGAAGGGAGGCATGCAAAATATCACTAAAAGTCTATTCCGCTTAGCCAAAGCACAAGGGGTACGGTTTCATTTTTCCGAAAAAATAAATCGGATTTTGGTACAAAAAAAACGAGCAGTCGGAGTAGAAGTAGGCGGTAAAGAAATCTCCGCCGACGTGGTGATTTCTAATATGGATATTTTCTCTAGCTACAAAAAATTAATGCCAGAGCAGCGGCATCCCGAGCGCACCTTGCGGCAAGAACGGTCTAGCTCTGCGCTCATTTTTTACTGGGGCGTGGAGAAGCAATTTCCCGAGTTGGACTTACATAACATTATATTTTCAAAAAATTATCCGAAGGAATTTGATTACATTTTTGAGAAAAAATCGTTGTGTGATGATCCTACTATTTATATCAACATCACGAGCAAAGAGGAAAAAGCTGATGCACCGCAGGGATGTGAAAACTGGTTTGTCATGATTAATGCCCCCGGGAATTACGGGCAAGATTGGGAAAAATTAGTAGCTTGCGCTAGGACAAATATTTTACAAAAAATCAAGAGAACCCTTGGCGTAAATCTGGAAGCCCTCATCACCTCGGAGACCATCCTCGATCCTCGGAGTATCGAAGCCAAGACGAGTTCGTACCGAGGTGCACTCTACGGTGCAGCCAGCAATTCTAAATTTGCGGCTTTCTTACGGCATCCCAATTTCAATAGAAGAATAAAAAATCTTTACTTCTGTGGAGGATCAGTACATCCGGGCGGTGGCATTCCGCTCTGCTTACTTTCTGCCAAAATTGTGGCGGATCAAATCTCGGAGAATTAATAGAAAACAAAAAATTGACGAATCAAAAACTTAAAATTATTCGTGAAAAGATGTCGTTAATCATCAAGCAAAAACAAAATATTTCCATTTTTTTAATTTGGTTATTTTCCCTTTCTGCCATCATCGGAATTTATTTGGGATACCTTAGTTGGTTTATCCCAAAGACTCCCGTAAACTTATTGTTAGGAACCGTGCTGTTGTTTTGGAATCTACCGATCAATTCAGTTAAGAAAGTATCTGTTTGGCTCATTGCGTTTGTCGTTGGGATGCTAGTCGAGATTGTCGGTGTGGAGACTGGTAGTATTTTCGGAAGTTATTACTACGGAGAAAATTTAGGATTAAAATTGATGGGAGTTCCCTACATGATCGGTGTCAATTGGGCGGTGCTCTCTTTTACTACTGCTTCGATAAGTACCCGCCTGACCAATAATTTTTGGGCTGCTGTTTTGACGGGAGCTACCCTGATGTTAGGGTTAGACTTTCTACTAGAATCTCTAGCAAGTGTATTCGATTTTTGGCATTTCGAAAATGGAGAAGTACCCGTACAAAATTACCTAGCTTGGTTCGTCATCGCCTTGTTTTTACAAGTGGTCATCCGGAAATCTATCCCCATTCGAGATATTAAATTTTCCGCCCATTTGTTTTTCTCACAAGTCATCTTCTTTGGTGCTTGTTATTTAATTCTTTTGTAAAAAAAATGGAACAACTCGAAACGTGCTTGTCCTGCCATTCCTCACAGCTCACATCCGTCCAACAAACTCAGGCGATGATGCACCCCTCCGAGGAAGTTTTTAATTTTGACCAATGCGAAAATTGTGGATTAGTTTTCTTGAATCCCCGTGTGCCGCAGATGGAACTGGGTAAATACTACACGGATTTTTACCTGCCCTACCGAGGAGATGCAGCTTGGGGGAAATACGAAAAATGGGTAGCCAGCAGCCAAAAAAAAGTAGATCAAAAACGTACAAAGATGGTATCAACCTACGCCAACATCCACGCCCAATCAACTATCTTGGACGTCGGCTGTGGGAAACCTACTTTTTTACAGCTACTCTACGAAAAGTATGGATGCGTATGTATCGGAACAGATTTTAGCGATGAAGGCTGGAAAAATAACTCCGATAAATTTTCCAATTTGGAATTGCTCATCGGAGACTTACACGACCTAACAATACCTGCACGCCCCGATGTCGTCACGATGTGGCACTACTTAGAGCACGACTACGATCCAGCCAAAACGCTGCAAAAAATTAAGACTATCGCTCGACCCAATACGAAATTGGTCATCGAAGTACCCAATTTCGATTCTACCTCTAGGAAAAAATACGGTGCCCATTGGTCGGGATTTCACACGCCACGCCACACAGTACTTTTTACACCCGCCACTATAAAAATTTTATTGGAAAAAAATGGATGGGAAGTAGAACAATCGTTTACCTACGGCAGCCTTGATCCCTATATTCTGTATTGGATGAGTGAGCAGGAAAAGAAAAATTTGGATTGGTCAAAATCCATGGAATCGGAGTTCGTAGGATTCGTAAAAGGAATGATTCAGTTTTTTCCAAAAGCATGGTTACAACGCAAAAAATCCTTGGGTTTTATGACCGTCGTTGCCCGCCCGAAGTGATGCTCACTTTACAATTGTAGAGGATTATTCCCCTCCCAAGTACCTTCCGAACGGTATGGCTGAAATCTCGAAAATAATTCTTCGCTGTACCAATTCAATGATTTTGTTTTTTCGATGGCCTTACGGTGTTCTTTGCTTTTGTAAGCAAAATTGAGCAAGGACTTTTTATCTTTCCAGACGCTGAATGTAGCCATTTGGACGATCGGTACTTCGCCAATTCCTTTGGTAAACATCAGTCCGTCATTTTGGAGTAAGGGCTTCTCGGAGGTCGGCACGTATTTCCAAAAAGTAATCAACTTGTTCCACTTGATGGTAGCGCGCGTGATGATGCACAAAAAATTATTGTGAGGATCGAGGTCGTTGGATTTCTCAAAAGGATTTTGTTGCGACCATTCTCCCCGAGCCATGATGTTTTTTAAAAAAAGTGTCCAAGTTTCTTTCGTGTGGCTTTGGTATTTTTTGAAGAGATCGGCTTTTTTAAAAAAATCGTTAGCGTATTTTTCGTTTTCCCAAACGACCAAAAGTGCGTAAGTGGACCAATCGGGCAGGGGATTAAATCCGAACCCTTTGCCGCTCCCCATTAATTTGTAGAACTTAATTCCTTGCTGTCGTTGGAGAGCAGCATGCGCAAACTGCATCATCCCGAATCCCCAAATTTTATCCTTTAGGGTAGCGTATTTTAAAAATGTAAGTGTGGTAATATTTTCGGACATGCTTCAATTGATTTCCTAATCCCTAATCTTGCAAAAGTCTAGCAACAAATAAACCTAACCAAATTAATTAAGTTTTCACAATTTTCGAATTGAAGCTCACGGGGTGATTT
>JBCCJE010000717.1:0-3624 GCA_039027925.1 Bacteroidota bacterium | reverse complement strand
CGCTGGGATATAAAATGCTCCAACAACCATTGCAACTACGATCAGCGAAAAAAATATGGGACCTCTAATTTTCATATTGTGAAGTTTTAAGTATTTACTTTTTTAAAATCTAATCAAAAGACAGCGTATATTTTATAAAATTGCTTTCAACCGATAAATATAGGTGATTTTCTTAATAAATAAAGGCATTAACCTTGCCAAACGACCTGTTTAACGAAATTATAACGAAGTTGATGTTTGGGGTAGTCTGTGGGGTTTCAGTCTATTATTTTTTAGAAAACGTTCCATCGCAAAAATTGTTTGTCGCACTAAAAACAACGCTGCCCCATTTGATTCGTCAAATGGGGCAGCGTAATGGAAATCGTATGACTATCCGTAGAGTAAGAAATTGATTTCAGAATTTTACACAAGAAACGGTGCAATAACTAAAGCTACTACCGACATCAATTTCAATAAGATATTCAATGAAGGACCAGAAGTATCTTTGAAGGGGTCACCAACGGTATCACCAACTACTGCTGCTTTGTGGGGATCAGAACCTTTGTAAAATTTCTCTCCTTGAATATCCACTCCTTCTTCAAACATTTTCTTAGCATTATCCCAAGCACCACCGGCGTTGGATTGGAAAATTGCCATGAGAACGCCACAAACAGTTACCCCTGCCAGTAATCCGCCTAGCATTTCAGCACCTCCACCAAAACCAATAATAACTGGAGAAATAACCGCTACCAAACCCGGTAAGATCATTTCGCGAATGGAAGCCGCCGTAGAGATTTCTACACACTTGCTGTACTCGGCTTTACCGTCCGCTGCTTCGAAAGTTTTTTGATCGGCAGCACTCCAATCTTCGAATTCTTTCCCTTCGTTCTTTTTCATCACATTCAACGCAGCAGACAGTTCGGGAATAGTTTTAAACTGTCTTCTTACCTCTTGGATCATATCCATCGCTGCCCGACCAACTGCCCCCATTGACATCGCTGAGAATAGGAAAGGCAACATACCTCCAATGAGCAGACCAGCCATTACCGTTGGATTTGCGATATTGATAGAGTCAATTCCTGCAGTAGTCATAAATGCTGCAAATAGTGCCAAGGCAGTCAATGCAGCCGATCCAATTGCAAATCCTTTTCCAATCGCTGCAGTTGTATTTCCTACTGCGTCTAGGGTATCTGTTTTTTGTCTTACTTCTTTTGGAAGTTCAGCCATCTCAGCAATACCTCCCGCATTATCAGAAATAGGACCATAAGCATCTACTGCCAGTTGGATTCCTGTGTTGGACAACATGCCTACCGCCGCAATGGCAATTCCGTACAATCCAGCAAAATAGTGTGCTCCGATAATTGCAGCCGCTAAAATCAAAATTGGAAGAGCTGTGGAATACATGCCCACACCTAATCCCGCAATGATGTTCGTAGCTGATCCCGTGATAGATTGGTCAACAATTCCTTGAACTGGTTTTGTACCAGTACCCGTATAATATTCTGTAATTTTTCCGATGGCTAATCCTGAAACCAATCCCAGTACTACTGCATAAAATACTCCCATTGAAGTATAGTCGGTAAATAATGGTTTACCATCCTTCATAGCCTGTACACCATTTTCCATAACAGGCATCTGCCATTCACCGGGGAGCATTTGGTTGATAGCTAAGAACGTTGCCGCCAGCATTAACCCTGCTGAAATAAATTCACCTGTATTCAACGCTTTGTGAGGATCTCCTCCATCTTTTACTTTGACAAAGAAAGTTCCGATGATCGAAGTCAAAATACCAACACCAGCTAGTACTAGCGGTAGTAAAACTGCATTTAATCCTCCAAACTCATTGGTAGCTTCGAATCCTGTGGCACCGATAAAAACTGCGCCTAGTACCATAGTGCCGATGATAGATCCTACGTAGGACTCAAATAAATCAGCCCCCATACCCGCAACGTCACCTACATTATCACCTACATTATCCGCAATAGTTGCTGGATTCAGCGGATGATCTTCGGGAATACCTGCTTCTACTTTTCCTACCAAATCCGCACCTACATCTGCTGCCTTAGTGTAGATACCTCCACCTACTCTTGCGAACAGCGCAATGGAAGATGCTCCAAAAGAAAATCCAGTCACGACAGTAATTACTTTTGTAATTTCCCATCCCATACCGCTGTACACGATAAATAAAACACTTAGTCCTAGTACTCCTAATCCTACCACTCCGAGTCCCATCACCGCTCCTCCCGCAAATGCAACTTCCAATGCTTTCCCTAGGCTAGTTCGTGCGGCGTTCGTTGTTCTGACGTTGGCTTTGGTAGCTACTTTCATTCCTAGAAAACCCGCCAAACCCGAACAGATGGCTCCTAATACAAAAGAAACTGCCACTAACGGTGAGGAGTCTTCTCCCGCAGAAAACCCTAAAAGCGCAGCTACCACCAGTACAAAAATTGCTAATACTCGGTATTCGGCTTTTAGGAAGGCCATCGCCCCATCGGCAATGTTATCGGCAATTCTTGCCATTCTTGGTGTTCCAACATCTTGCTTGGACACCCAACCAGATTTCCAAAAAGTGTATAGCAACGCTAATACCCCCAAAGCTGGAATCGCATAAGTAATATTACCCATAATCTCTTTGATTTTTTTATTGGTTTATTCAAAAAATAAAAGGGAACAGCCTATCGCTACACCCTACCTTTTTTAAGGTTTTTCGTTCGGGGGGCAAAAGTAACGTTATTTTGCATTCTGCCCTAATTTTTAAATGTGTATTTATCGGAATATCAAGGAGTTGTAACTCTGTTTATCACCCTTCGCGTTGTCTTCAAAATTCAAATACCTAGATCGGAAGTATTGGAAATATTTCCCAAATTTTAGTAGTTGCTTTTTATAATTTGAAAGGCGACTTAATGACCTCTACAATGCTCCTTTCTATCATTTCTGCGCTTTTGGTACAACCAACATCACATTGTGGATAACCTACTCATCTTACGCTTTTAAGCCATTTTGTCATCAATAATCTGAATTTTTTGACAAAATGACATATAATTTCCACAGTGCTGCAAATTCGGCGTGGAAAACGTAATGGAACGTAGATTGATCTAGGAGAACCCGTAAATCAATTTTTAAAACAAACCCGAAGATTCGGGAGAAAAAATAAGAATCATGACTTTTGTAAATGTAAATCCTAGACGAAGAAGAAGACACTACAACGCTAGCCCATTTTTTAACATCGTCAATGAGGTGTTCAACAACTCTGCGGCAGAAATGGGAAGCCGCAATGTGAAATCAAAACCAGCAGTAAATATTATCGAAGGGAAGGAAAATTTCAAATTAGAAGTAGCTGCTCCGGGTATCAACAAATCTGATTTTAACATTCACATCGAGAAGGATGTGTTGACCATTTCCGCTAAGAAAGAGCATCACGTAGAGGAAGGAACTCAGTACTCCAGAAGGGAATTTAATTACAACGAGTTCGAAAGAACTTTCCACCTTCCAGAAACTATTGACACAACCAAAATCGAGGCAAATTTTAACAACGGAATTTTGACAATAACCTTAGCCAAAAAAGAAGAAGCTAAGGAACTACCCGCAAGAAATATTGAGGTTAAGTAATTTTTCAATTAGCAGTAGCAGCAGGTCAAACTAAAT
>JBCCJE010000716.1:0-3627 GCA_039027925.1 Bacteroidota bacterium | reverse complement strand
TCGTTGGTAACAATAAGGTGAGGTTCTTTTAGATAAAACCCCGTCCCCGTACTGTAAGGCGTAGCGATCTGAACGATGACATCTTTGTAAAAATTGATTATTTCCTTCATGCGGTTTTCGTCAAATCAAGGTTGCGTACCATTAATAAAAAAGACTTTGCAAAATCAGTAATCGAATCATATTTCAATAGAGATCGGTCGGGATTCATTCGCCCGTACAAGTCCTTGTTATTTTCTTTAATGTCTTTGATCGCGCGCCTGATGGCTTTTTTGTCAAATGTATTTTTTTCTGCGTCGTAATAGTTTAAGGTGTAGCCCAAATCTTTGAAATAGGTCGCTTCAACAATTTGGTAGTACAAGTGAAATAATTCTCTATCGGGTCGAGGTATCGCAAAATTGAACATACAGTACCCTACAATGTATCCAGGCACCGCTATGGCGATGGGATGATAATTGTGTTCATTGTACCAGTCCATATTGTGGAGTTCCCCATCAATGAATCCAACCACTCGGTCGTGGTTGACGGGCTTGGTGATTCCGAAAGTTGATTTTGTCAAATACATTTCTTTAAAATAATCCTCCTTGGGACGCGTCAATAATTTCTTCAACTCTTTTCGAATGGCTACATTTTTCTGGGCCGTATTTTTACCATCGGTCGTAAAATATATTCGATGGATTCTTTCGAGTGTCTCCATCATAAAGCCTTCGGGCTTAGTGAGATAGTCTAACTTGTAGCTCAGATGGAGTAGCACGTAGGCGTAGCCACCGGGGTACTGATCCAAACTGGGTTTGCCACTATCCATTGCTGCCAATGCAGCTTTGATGGCTCGGATCAAAAAATTATATTTCACCTCTTTTTCGTTGATGGGCAATTGTTGGAGGTGGCTGGTATCCACGGGCTTCAACATTCGAAACTCATCAATCAAAATATCATCCAACTTATCGGCATTGGTAGTCAATTCTTTTAAGGCGTAGTACAATTTATAAGGTGAGCCATCTAGGACGTAGGTATCAAATCGGATCGTGATATTATTATCGTGATCCAAGGCAAAACGACTGTAACGTAAAGCGAAGTTACGCTCTATCAAGCGGCGCATGAATCCGATATTGAGGGTATCCGATTTAGCTACCTTAGCCTCAACGGTCACTTTGTTGACATCCGCAACGCCTACGGCTTTTTTTGATCCCTGATAAACTTCGAAGTGTATTTTTCCATCATCTTCTTTCCAAATAACATTATCTTCAAAATTATCTCGGAGGTAATTAAAAAATGCCAAGTAAGCAGCCAAGTACTTTTCTTTTTCGAATAAGGTTAATGCTTGATCCCACGAATCATACTGATCAGCAGATTTGTAGGAATCGCTGTACCTGCCAAAACTCAGATTAGGTTGTGGTTCTTTTTTGCTTCCTCCTCCAAAAAGTTGTTCAAAAAAGCTCATTTAGATCATTTTTTTCAAGAGTGCTAGAATTATCCCACACTCGTTGTAAATTGAGGGTCGAAAAATAATACAATTACCCGACTTTTTTAATCAAAAAATAAATGTCCAATATTTTCCGAACAATTCTTCAACCCCAACCATCGGCATTTCGAATGAGCCACCAAAGCAATATCCTCTGCCTTGGATCTTGCTTTGCCGAAAATATTGGAAACCGTCTGGAGTATTTTAAATTTCATACCTCCCTCAATCCGTTTGGAATCCTCTACAATCCAATCTCAATGGCCAAAGGCGTAGCTATTCTTTTGGACGAAAAACGACTTTTTAAGGATAGTGATCTGTTTGAACATTTAGGCATGTGGCATAGCTTTCAGCACCACGGTAGCTTTTCTTTTCCCGATAAAAAAATAGCTTTACAAAAGATGAATTCCTCTTTGGAAACGGCACGTCTATTTTTACAGAAGACCAACTTTTTAATCTTGACCTTAGGAACTTCTAACGTTTTTGTGGATAAAAAATCCAACGAAGTAGTAGCCAATTGTCACAAACTGCCTCAGCAAAATTTTTACAAGAAAGCATTAAGTGCAGAGCTTATAACAAAACATTTACAAATGACTATCGAGGATTTGCAAACTCATTTTCCTAAGATCAAAATCATTATCACGGTTAGTCCCGTTCGGCACATCCGGGATGGATTAGTAGAAAACCAAATCAGCAAATCAAGACTTCTCCTTGCAGCAAACGATATTTTCCAACAATATACACACGTTCATTATTTTCCTGCCTACGAATTACTTTTGGATGATCTGCGGGACTATCGTTTTTATAAAAAAGACATGATTCACCCTAACGATTTAGCAGTAGATTACATTTGGGATTTTTTTGCAAAAACTTTTTTCGATCAAAATACCACAGCGTTAAACACCAAAATAGAAAAGCTACAAGCTGCTGCCGCCCACCGACCTATTCGTCCTCAATCGGCAACGTACCAAAAATTCGTAGCGAACCAAGTCAGAAAAATGGATGACCTAGAGGAGCAATTTCCTTTTTTGGATTTTGAAAAAGAGAGAACGCAAATGAGATCATCAAGTTTGTAACAACGCTTTTGCGTATTTTTCAAATTCATTGTCCTGAAAAGTATCAGCTTCAAAACCCGTAAATTTTTCGACTGCTCTCAATGCCAATGATAAATTAAAATCTTTTTGTGCAACTCTGTAAAAAGTCTTTTGCTCGTGAAAATGATGTGCTAAATATTCTTGCTCGGTCTGCCCGGGAGTAGGAATTAGAATGGCTCGCTTGCCCAAAAAGACTAAGTCCATCAAAGTAGTGTATCCCGACCGACTAATTACCACTTCGCTTTCAGCAATCGCTTGGTTTAATTTTTTTGCAGTCAAGAAAGAGATCACTTCAATATTTTCCTTCGGATAAAAATGTTCTTTTCGCTCTGTTTGACCTTTCACTAGCAAAAATTTAAAAGGTAATACCGCCGCCTGTGCCAGTATTTTTTCTTCTAAGTAAGTCCGTTGTGGTTCGGGACCAGAGAGGATAATAATCGCCTTTCTTTTGATTCTGCTTTCTACAAATTGCATTCTCGAAAGTGCACCGATGTATTTTATTTTTTTAAATATTTTAAAAAGATGTTCTCCGTGGGAGAGTTTTCCAGAGAGATTGGGCATCTTTTCAAAATCGGGTATCCAACATTCATCAAATTTTTTTATCCGACTGCGGTTGATCCAATCGGCAATTTGTCTGACCACGAGAAGTGGAATGGGTAAATTAATCTGGTGAGTTAAAAATACGTTGTAAGTATTTTGGGAAAAACAACCGTAACGATTATCGGAGATGATGATGTCAATGTGCTGTTCCTTTACTATTTTTTCAATTTCTTTTTTTTCTTCAACGATGGCTTTAAGCATTTTGGGAAATTGCAACGCCATATTAAAGTACATGTTAGAAGTTCGGTAAGTGATCCCGTAGGACGGTAATTGGAAAAGGGGCAATTCAGGAAATTCATTGCGTAACAAATGAAGTGCCCGACCATCCGATGCTAACAAAACTTGGGCATTATTTTTTTGAAAAAATCGAATTAAGGGAATGCAACGAGTAGCATGACCAAGCCCCCAATTCAATGGGGCAATTAATATTTTATTCGAAACGTTTGTTTCCAATTAGCGAAAGGAAGTTTTGTGGTT
>JBCCJE010000715.1:0-3629 GCA_039027925.1 Bacteroidota bacterium | reverse complement strand
CTACTGAGAAAACATCTTTCGGCTAAAAAGCAAATCGTTAAAGGAAGTTAAGTCCAAGCATTACTAAACGCTAAAATATTAGCAAAAATAATAATATAATATGAACATTTTACACTTACAGTAAAATGTGTAGTTCGTTTCTTTGGGGTATCATTTTCCAATTAGTTACTAGTTGGAACAATGATTACGTGAGACACTAGGTAGTAGAATGTCTGAATCCTTGGAACAACGAAAAAAATAGGTGGGTTTTCCCTTCGAAGAAAATTTAGAGTAGCTGGATTTTTTAGAAAAAGGTAGTGTTTAGATGTTTAAGGAGCTACTACGAGTGATTTTGTTGGAAGCCGTTAGGCAAAGAAATAATCCCTATCTTAATTGTCGCTTTGTTGGTCGCTTTGTTCGCTTCAAAATATTTTTCTGAAAAGAACTTTAAAAAGAAAAGGCAGAAAAACCAACTCCACCTTTGGGAGTGACTTTTCTGCCTTCGAGTAGTTTATTTACGAATACCGAGTTTTTCAATTAAAGCCCGATATTTCATAATATCTTTTTTCGCTAAGTAGCGGAGCAATTTCCGTCTTTTACCAACCAAGGTTAAAAGTGTACGCCGACACGAGTGATCCTTCTTGTTGGTTTGCAGATGTTTAGACAACTCCTTGATGCGGTAAGTGAATAAGGCAACTTGCCCTTCTATCGAACCGGTATTGCTCGCAGAACCCCCATGTTCTTGAAAGATTTCTGCTACTTTTTCTTTACTGAGATATTCAGCCATTTTTTAAAATTTTAATGTTTACCAATAGTGATTACGAAAATCATTTATAGCGGGTGCAAAGGTAAGCAAATTTATTTTTTTACGTGGATTTGAAATGGGGTTTTTTAGTGATAGGAGAGATTGGGAAGGGACGTCTGATTTTGAGTAAGGTGTGGTTATGAACTTGTGAAATGGTATGATCGTAAGCACCTTGCAAAGCATCCCAAATTTTCAAATCCTTCAACCTCCGAAGTTTCGCAGGGCAGGCATCCAACTCTTTAAACTTTCTTCGCTTTATTCCACAAATCATCCATTTCTTTCAAGCTCATATCATTCAAATCTTTGGGAGCGTTGGCTTCGATGTATTCGAATCGCTTTTTGAATTTTTGATTGATTCTTTCTAGGGCAGTTTCGGGATCTATGTTTTTGAAGCGAGCGTAGTTGATAAGGGAGAAGATCACATCCCCAAATTCCTCCTCTTTCTTTTCTTGTGGTAGGTCTAGGTCGAGGGTTTCTTTCATCTCTGCCATTTCCTCTTCCACTTTTTCCCAAACCTGTTCTGCGTTTTCCCATTCAAAACCTACCTGTGCAGTTTTCTCTTGCATACGGTAGGCCTTGACCATCGCAGGTAAAGATTTGGGTACACCTGCCAAAACGGATTTTTTGCCTTCTTGCAGCTTGAGTTGTTCCCAGTTTTTTTTGACATCCTCTTCGCCGTTGACCTTTACATCGCCGTAGATGTGAGGGTGTCTTTTGATCAATTTTTCACAAACAGCATGGATAGCATCACCGATGTCAAATGCTTTTTGCTCCTCCGCAATTTTTGCATAAAATACCATGTGCAACATAATGTCGCCTATTTCTTCTTTGATTTCCTCTAGGTCTTCTTCGAGGATTGCATCCGCTAGCTCGTAAGTTTCTTCAATAGTAAGATTGCGCAAACTCTGAAAAGTTTGCTTGCGATCCCAAGGGCACTGCTCTCGCAATTCATCCATGATTTTTAGCAGACGCCCAAAGGCTTGAAGTTTATTTTCCATAATTCAATTTTTATAACAATTTTCTTACATTTATCATCGAGAGAACAAAATACGCCATAAAGTTACGCTAATTTTTCGGCTAATAAACATACTACTCTATGTCCAAAAAAAACCACAAGCCACACGACAGATTCATCAGGAAAGTATTGTCCAACCGTAAAGTCGTTAAGCAATATATCCAACAGTTTGTACCCAAGCAGATCGTAGAAAGGCTTGATTTTCGTACGCTCAAATCCTCTCCCAATTCTTTTGTTGACGAAAAGTTGGAGGAACACATTTCGGACATCGTGTACCATTGTGACTGGAAAAAACAAGGGACTAAATCACGCAGGGTTCGGATTAGCTTTTTGTTGGAGCACAAAAGTTACTTGCCCCAATATCCACATTTACAACTCTTACGTTATTTGTTAGATGCTTGGGAAAATGATGTAGCGGAGAAAAAACCATTGACGTTGACGATTCCAATCATTTTGTACCACGGAAAAAAGAAGTGGAATTACCAATCGTTTGCCGAGTACTTTGAATTGCCAGATGAGGCATTGCGCTCTTTTATTCCGCAGTTCGAATATCTGCTAACCGATTTATCCTAAATGACGGACGAGGAGATTTTAAAATTGGAGATGGGATTTCTCGTCAACACCCTTATCGTGTTGAAACACAGTAGAGATAAAGAGTACTACAAAAATTACCCTGACCGAATTTATGTTTTTGGGAAAAAATACGCCGAGACGGAATCAGGCATGAACTTTCTAAAACTGATCGTACTTTATATATTGAAGACTGTTAAATTTGAGCAAGAAGAACTAAATTTGTATTTGGAAAAATTATCTAATCAAGTAAAAGATGTTACCATGAGTACTTATGATATGCTGATTAATCAAGGAGTTATAAAGGGACGAAAAGAAGGAAAAATAGAAGGAATGGAAATAATCATCGAAAGTTTAATCATAAAATTTCCTGATTACTCCGACAAAGAAATTGCAGATATAGCTGGCGTTTCGGAAGAGTTTGTAAAAAATGTCAGAAGCAAGATGAAGTAAATATTTGGTGGTATTACAAATGCCCGCTAAAGCTACTCTATTCTCTTACGGATAAACGCACCTCTCTATGTCCAAAAAAGACCACAAGCCACACGACAGATTCATCAGGAAAGTATTGTCCAACCGTAAAGTCGTTAAGCAATATATCCAACAGTTTGTCCCCAAGCAGATCGTAGAAAGGCTTGATTTTCGTACGCTCAAATCCTCTCCCAATTCTTTTGTTGACGAAAAATTAGAAGAACACATTTCGGACATCGTGTACCATTGTGACTGGAAAAAACAAGGGACTAAAACTCGCAGGGTTCGGATTAGCTTTTTGTTGGAGCACAAAAGTTACTTGCCCCAGTACCCGCATTTACAACTCTTACGTTATTTGTTAGATGCTTGGGAAAATGATGTAGCGGAGAAAAAACCATTGACGTTGACGATTCCGATCATTTTGTACCACGGAAAAAAGAAGTGGCATTACCGATCATTTGCCGAGTACTTTGAATTGCCAGATGAGGCATTGCGCTCGTTTATTCCGCAGTTCGAATATCTGCTAACCGACTTATCCCAAATGACGGACGAGGAGATTTTGAAATTGGAAATGGGATTTCTCGTCAATACCCTTATCGTGTTGAAGCACAGTAGAGATAAAGAGTACTACAAAAATTACCCTGACCGAATTTATGTTTTTGGGAAAAAATACGCCGAGACGGAATCAGGGTAATTTTTGTAGTACTCTTTATCTCTACTGTGCTTCAACACGATAAGGGTATTGACGAGAAATCCCATTTCCAATTTCAAAATCTCCTCGTCCGTCAT
>JBCCJE010000714.1:0-3630 GCA_039027925.1 Bacteroidota bacterium | reverse complement strand
CCATCATCCGTCTTATGGGTAGCGTAGCGAGATTCGATGGTCGCGTTTTTTTCTACCGAGGCGATACCATTGTTCCGACCAGATTCTTGGGTGTAGCCTTGACTCAATAACAATACTTTTCCGTCGTCCGATTTAAAAGAAAAATAATGGTAATTATTATCGCCTTTTTGGAAGCGATCAAAACCGCTCGTCGTGTCCGTTCCTGATGTTTCGTAAAACTCCACCTCCATATAATCATCATCTTCTTTGCCCGATGCTGCCAGCGGTGCTGCTTTGGCTACCGTTTCGACCATTGCGCCACCACCGTTCATTAGGATAATCATCGCCTTTTGCATGGCCTCTTCGGTGTCAAAGATGACACTCTTAGCAATTTCTTGGTGATTCCCCGCTTTGAGGGTAAAGAAAAATTTCCCATCATCCGTCGTGTGAGTAGCGTAGCGAGATTCGATGGTCGCGTTTTTTTCTACGGAAGCAATTCCGTTGTCCCGACCAGATTCTTGGGTGTAGCCTTGACTCAATAACAACACCTTCCCGTCGTCCGATTTAAATGAAAAATAGTGGTAATTATTGTCGCCTTTTTGGAAACGATCAAAACCGCTCGTCGTGTCCGTTCCCAATGTCTCGTAAAACTCCACCTCCATATAATCATCGTCTTCTTTGCCCGATGCTGCTAACGGTGCCGCTTTGGCTACCGTTTCGACCATTGCGCCACCACCGTTCATTAGGATAGCCATCGCCTTTTGCATGGCCTCCTCGGTGTCAAAGACGACACTCTTAGCAATTTCTTGGTGATTCCCCGCTTTGAGGGTAAAGAAAAATTTCCCATCATCCGTCGTGTGGGTAGCGTAGCGAGATTCGATGATCGCATTTTTTTCTACGGAAGCAATTCCGTTGTCTCGACCAGATTCTTGGGTGTAGCCTTGACTCAATAACAAGACTTTCCCGTCGTCCGATTTAAAAGAAAAATAATGGTAATTGTTATCGCCTTTTTGGAAGCGATCAAAACCGCTCGTCGTATCCGTTCCCGATGTCTCATAAAACTCGACATCCATGTAGTCATCATCTTCTTTGGAGGTATCTGAAGTAACTGTGGCGTCTGTAGTTTTAGGTGTTGCCGCTAATTTTTGGGCAGATGCACTCGATGACTTTGTAGCGTAGGCAATGATGGCTTCAATGGTAGCTTCTCTTTCCGACTCGATATCAAACATCAAACTCGTAGCTACAACTTGATGATTAGCAGCTTTGATATTAAAATAAAATTTTCCGTCGGCTGCCGTTTTTCTCTCGTAGCGTTCAGATATGGACGCGTTGGCTTTGAATGATTCAATACCGTTATTTCTTGCCTCTTTAGAATTGTAAGCTTCACTTTTTAAAATCTGATCCTCCTGCTCATTGTAAACTCTGAAGTAATATTTCTTCTTTTTTTCGTTTCGAAATGACTTTATCCTCATGATAGTGTATTTGTCTTTAGTTTAAAAAATTAAAATATTGGTTGTATTTGTGACTGCCAATATAGTAAAATGTATTCTAAATCTTAATCATTCAAAATGTATTTTTATGATTAGTAATACGTTGCCAGCGGGACATACATCTTCTTTAGGAATCAGGTAAAAAGAAGGATAAATGGGATGATGAAAAGAAGGTTATTCCTACGTAGGATCAAGCCTAGTGAGAAGTGTAAAGAGAACGCATATAATTTTATCTTTAGTTATCTCTTTTTCCACCGTGAAGAAAAGGAGGATGATTTTACTTCTTGGTGCCATTAAATAGTCATTATAAATAAAAAATAGGTATTAAAACTTAATTTAATTAGTATATTTGTGCAACTGTCATACATACCCGATAATTTTCTTTCTTGTTTTTGTAAGTGAAAGATTCTCAACACCCTCCCGTAAATTACAATAACTAACCACGTCTTTAACAAATTCTTTTTTCACCATTTCAATAAATTTAATCAAAAGAGAAATTTGATTTGATTAAAGACAAAAAAAATAATCCGCCTACCGCTACGCTTGATATCAACTTAACCATAGTTGATGCTGATGTATCTTTCAAAAACTTTTTTGGAGAAAAATGGAATAGAAATACTTCCATCAAAATAACGAATTTGGTGGACTTCGACAATGAGGACGATCTTAAAAGTTCGTTGGATTTTATTAGAAATGGAACGATACAAGAACATCAACTCCGTGGAAAAATTATTGATGACGCCACCCCAGTAGTAGTTACTGTTAGCCAGCTTGAGACCGAACGCTCCAAGTGGACAAACCAAATCGTTAAGGTATCCTTTCGCTCTTTGCCAACGACAGCCAATCAGTCGGAGCATTATTTTTCCCAAAGTACTATTGAACAAATTCCTGCTAGAATTTTTGTAGTTGACTCGGAGTACCAATTGATTATTGCCAACTCCAACATAACGGCTTTTACTGATTACTACTTTGATTGCGCCCCCATCATCGGTCAAATCTTTCTCCCAAAAAATAAAAATCGAAAGGAATGGAAAGAATACTTCGATACCGTTTTTGGAGGTAGAGAATTGGTTTTTGTAAAAAAATATAAGGTTGGCGAAAAAGATTATGTGGATTTTGTAAGGCTAATTCCACTCAGAAATAAAAACCAATCCATCGAAGGATGTATCTTTTATGCTTTTGATTTGCTCAGTTTGGAATTGTCGGGAGAGCAATTCGTGAACCATCTGAACGTCGTGTTGCAGCACAGTAAGCTGCAGATAGAGTTGGATTCCAGACTGCGGGAGTTGTCTTCCAATCTTATCTTGATTTCCCAAAAGAATGATTTGATCAAAACGATTGGGCAGCGGCTAAAAAAAATAGCTCCTGATGCTTCACCCAAGGTAGCTCAAGGGTTACGTCGAGTGATTTCGACTATCAATAGTCAAGAGATTTTTGATGATAATTGGGAGAAACTAAAAATTCATTTTGTGAAAATCAACCCTGCATTTTTTAGCAAATTGAAAGCTCGTTCTAGCCAAATGACAGAAAAGGATTTACGGCATTGTGCTTATCTGAAAATGGGATTCAACGTCAAAGAGACGGCTCATCTGCTAGGCATCCGACCGAAATCAATCGAGATGGCGCGGTATCGAATCAAGAAGAAATTAAAGCTAGATCCAAAACTCAAACTCTTTGACTTTATTCAAAATTTATAGTGCTTAGACACTCCGAGCGCATATCTTCCCTTTGTAAAGATGTTAATGCAAGCTAAATGTTGGCGATGGTTTAGAAATATTCACTACTTTCATTTTTTAAAAGTCACTAAATTTTCAGCGTCTTTTGATAAAAGAGCAGAGACCGTTGCTTCGGGATACAGAGATTTAGATCATGTTTCTGCTTTCGTCAAAATTTTTGAATTTACACATGCCAATATTTTTCCTACAAGGTCACCTGCGTAAGTTTATCCTACTTTTGATTTTTTATCTAACGTTGCAAACGTTCGGTTGTAGTGATTTACCTAGCCACAAGCATCAATCGTCTGAGCTTACTCCCATCAATTCGGATTTGCTAATAGAAGGAAAATGGAGCAATGGCAAAATCAACCAAGCTGACTTAACTTCAGTTTATACTTTGGATTCCATTGATAACTTTGACTTACCGCATTTGGACAAAACGTTGG
>JBCCJE010000713.1:0-3631 GCA_039027925.1 Bacteroidota bacterium | reverse complement strand
GAATTATTTGAGGATCATCCGTTTTTTGATTTTTTTCAGTCGTACTTACCTGACTATAATTTTCATTTTACCAACATCAGAGAAGTACCCGAATCAGAGTTATTGAAGATCGAGATGGCGTTTTCAAAAGTGCCATGATTGCGATGGCTAACAAGCACAACTACAATTTGTTAGTCCAAAAACTTTCCATTATTTTTGATTTAAATGATAATGACAACGTTATCTCAATCGGTAGATACGTTTTGGGAATTTACGAAAGACTACCCGAACAAATAAAAAAAGATGTTGCACAACTCGATTACAAAACTAAATCTAAAATTATGAGTACGTTAGAAATGTTACTAGAGGAAGGCGAAATCAAAGGTAAGACTTTGGTGATAAATGTAGTTAAATTACTACAAAAGGGGGAAAGCGTAAAGCATATCGCAACAACGCTTGGAATAGAAGAAAAGGATGTGCTAGAGATAAACACTAGCTTGAATATGTAAAACCATACGCCTTCGAACAAAAAGCAACTGAAGCTGCAACGTCTATTTCGTTAGACGTTGCAGCTTTTGTCGTTTTGTAGGTTAGATTAATTTTAGGCACATTGTTCGTTCCTACACCCCAAAAGTTTTACAAAAAAATGTATAATAGCATCTAAAAAAATCTAAGCATCGCTCAATTAGTTTTCTTATTTTTGCGTATCGTATAATAAATAGAGATTATATCAGCAAAAAAGCAAATCACATCCATGTTTTTCAAAAAACAAAAAAATAGCGTTAATCGTATTTGTGAACAATTAGAGTACGCCGCTCAGGACGATATGGCTATGTTTCTAGAGTTTGGTGAAGAATATTTCACGCTAGAAGAATTAGAAGATATGCACCGAGGATGGGAGCGAGAGTTCAAACTAACAGAAAAATTGAGAGGTAGATTTGTGATTCTTTGTACCAGTTCTTTGATGCTGATTCCTATTGCTGGTCTATTCATGATAGCGGGTTATGGCTACCTTATTCCTTACCTGATCGCTTGTTTTCCTTTTGTTTTTATAGCTGGACTAGCTGGATTTTTATCACTATATTTTAAATTTGGTCGAATAGCCTACCAAGAAAGTATAGGCAGACGATTAAAATTTGCGATAAGAAACAAACTCAAACGCCGAGGATTATCCAAAGATTTTGAATCATAAAAGAACAAACAAGGATAAATAAAAGCCCCAAATTTTCGAGCAGAAAATTTGGGGCTTTTATCATTCGTAGCTATTCTTTTTACTTATTCTGTTTTTTCTGCAATGTCTTCTTGCAAAGTAAATTCTCTAGAGATCGGATTTTGCGCCGTTTTTACCAAGTTCCCGTCTTTATCCAGCAGCGAAAGCGTAATCTTATTTTTACCCATCGGAAGTCCCTCCACGTAGTAGGGTTGCCACTTATCCAGCAGGTGTACCTCATCGTTGATCTCCGCTTTTACTTTATTTCCCGTAGCGCTGATATTAGTATTGAGTAGATAAAAATCTAACATCACCTTATCAGTATTGGCTTTCCCCTTATAATTTCCTTTTGGTCGGCTGTACCACACCATTGGGTCAGCGACGGGTTCGGCTTTCTGAATACTTTTATCTTTAACGGACATCTTCATCGCCGTATGAGCCTTATCCGTTTTGATACTCTCGTGGTAAGATCGGGACAGAAATGCCAACATATAGTGATCGCCATCTGGTACTTTTAGGTCGCTGAACTGGGCGGTATATCTGGCAGCGTAGGGGTTGTCATTTATCAATACATGGATGTGCTGCCCCTTATCCGAGTTAGCGCAATTCTTTCGGGGAGCATCTTCCGTTTGAGCACCCAACTTGTAGGAGCTTTCGTTGAGCGTAAAACTAAACGCCCCATCTTTCATTTCCACATTTTCGATGGTAGCATCGGGGTAGGAGGGGGAGGGCGTGAAAGGAGTTAGAGTATATTTGAGAGGGGCTTTGTCAGCGGATGCTGTCGTTTCGGTGGTTTCCTTTTCAGCATCGGTTTTAGCACCCTCTTGGCAAGCAGAAAGAATCAGAGCAAGGCTAGTTAATAAAATGATGAATCGCGTCATAATATTTATGTTAGTTGGTTAAGAAAAACTGTCAAATATATGAAACCCATTTCGAATATTTAGTTTAAAAAAAGGTAAAGAAAATTCTGTGGAATGGTTTCATTTTTCCGAAACTTAATATACTTTTGCATCGCTTTACGAATAGCGAATGAGCTATTAGCAAAACTAATCAGGAGGAGTGGCAGAGCTGGTTGAATGCACCGGTCTTGAAAACCGGCGTACGTTAACGCGTACCGGGGGTTCGAATCCCTCCTCCTCCGCCAAAAAACAAAAGCCTCGTAAACACATTGTTTACGGGGCTTTTTTAATTTCTTTAAATCTCTAGCAAAAAGAGAGATTCTAAAATGACGCATTTAAGAATTTACTTTACCTAATTATTTTTTAAATAAATTTGTAATTCTATTTTCCAATCAAAATCCGCCAATATGAAAAATGACATCCTCTTTTTGTTCCTAAGTTTTATTTTAATAACTGCGTGTGGTGAACACCCCCAACAAGATGAAACTACTGCTACCGCTCAACAGTTGATTGCGGACGATAACTCCCGTAAGGAGGCGGCAGCGCAAGATGTGGTGCTACTAGCGGACTCCTCTTTTCGGAAGACTTACAATTTTGCAACGCCCGATCAGACCTTCCCATTGCCGGGTGCTTTGGTGGAAATATCGGGACTGAGTTATTATCCTACTGATAATCAATTGCTTGCCATCAATGATGAAATTGGTTTGTTATACTACATCAATCCTGAATCTGGCAAGGTGGAGGATACCGCTAGATTTGGCAATAATGGCGACTACGAAGGGATCGAATACATCGGCGAAAAAATCTGTATCACCAAAAGTAACGGAGACTTATATTTTTACAATACTCAAAACGGCAAAACGGAAGACGTGCTCAAAACTAAATTTAATTCTAGCAACGACGTAGAAGGATTGGCCTACGATCAAAATAAAAATGAATTGTTGGTAGCCTGTAAGGGAAATCCAAATATTGGCGATACGGATAAATACAAAAAGGAAAAAAATATTTACCGATACGATTTAAGAAAAAAAGAGATAGAAAAAAAACCGCTACTCAACGTGGAGGATGACGACTCGGAAGACTTTGTAAAAAAGCATGGGAAAAAATTAGATTTGTCCAAAAGTGCTTTGAAAAAACTAAGAAATCGAGCGAAGGATTTTTCGCCTTCGGGCATAGCGATTCATCCTACGAGCGGTGATTACTACGTGATTTCGTCCCAAGGTAAAACGTTGATGATTTTTGATCGTGAAAAAGATTTGCGGGCTATCGTTTTTTTGGATGCGGGTATTCACCGACAACCCGAAGGCATTTGTTTTACGCCCGACGGGACGCTGTACATCAGCAATGAGGGCAAAGGACTAGGGGCGAGATTGATGAAATTTTTATTGGCAGAATGATTTTAAGGAATGGTGCATTAATAAATTTACCATTTTATGCGAAGTTATTTTTTCTTTATGTAAGGCGAAAAACGTAGGCGATGCAGGGCATCGGCGAGGCTTTTCAACGCAGCAGAAAGGAAAAAGAACAAGTAGAAAATGTAAAT
>JBCCJE010000712.1:0-3632 GCA_039027925.1 Bacteroidota bacterium | reverse complement strand
TTTTATTCCAGCCTGTAGAGGATGGGTTACCCGACTTAAAGGAAGTTTTCTGGTGTAAATGGCAACTCCAAAATAAAATTCAAAATCCTACAGTAGTCCAAAATTGGATATTGGACATAGGTAAAGGAGACTATATAGAGGTGTACATGGTAGATTCTACTGGAAAGATAACATCTCATCAGATAGTTGGAGAACTAATGCCAATGTCTCAAAAAGAATTGTCTCAAAAACATTTTGTAGAAAGGATTCCTATTTCGCTGCCTCCCAATGAAACCTTCACCATGTACATCCGACTACACCGTATTAGTGGGTTTCCTCCCCAACTTAAATTAGAACTTTATCAGGATGATTTTTATAATCGTTCAGTATATGAAAGTCGCCTATGGTGGCAATGGGCGTTTTTTGGTGTACTCTCTACTTTTATTTTCCTTGGGGTAATGGCTTATGGTATGTTTTTACATCGATCATTTCTCTACTTTACCTTATTTCTTATTGGAATTACGGGCTATTTATTAGATGCATTTTTTAATTTTTATGGCAATTTCATTTTTAGAGAACATCCGCAACTCGTCATGTACGTAGTGTACGGTATGGTCACTTTGATGAATATCTCATATTTATTGTTTATCCAAAATTATTTGGATTTGGCGACCCATTTTCCAGCATGGAATAAATGTATTCGCCCGTTCATTTTGCTGAATGTCATATTATTCTTAGTAGCCTGTGGAACTTATTTTTTCACCATGGATGAATTTCAGACGGATAAAATAATTATCCCTTTTATTTTAATCACTCATGTTTTTATTGCGAGTATAGTACTTCCCATTATACATCGAAAACAATATTCATTTACTAACCTTGCGATGGTACTTGCCACCTTACTTTTTTTTACAGCTATACTCATTAATTGTGTTTCTATTTTTCAGGGAAATAACTATAGTCTAGTCAGTACTCAGGTTATTTTGACAAGCGTTATTGTGATTTTTGGCTTTGCCCTTCTGCATCAGTTCCGCTCTGCACAAAAACCAAATATTAAAGGCATCGCTCCTTCTCAGGAAGAAAAACTGATTGAACCTTCATCGGTAGCATCTGCTTCTTTCTACCGTTCAAATGATGAGCATTCCCATAAAAATGACGCATTCATTAATCAACTTACTGCGTATCTGTTATCGAATATTGACGATAAAGATATGAGTGTACTCAACATACAAAGGGCTATGTTGATGAGTAGAACACAGCTTCACCGTAAGCTGAAAGAAAGAACTGGACTTTCTATCACTCAGTTTGTAAAAAGAATTCGGCTAAAAAGGGCTTATGAAATAGTCAAATCACACGAAGGTTTTTCTACCAAAAAAATAGCAGCACAAGTAGGGTACAAAAGTATCCGTCAGTTCTTAAAAGACTTTGAATCTCATTTCGGATTTTCCCCGAAAGATGTTATCGAAAATAATAAAAAGGAAATAACTAGATAGCCTTTACTGGAAAATGAAGATATGAAAGCAACTTCTGATGAGGGATAGTCATATTAAATTTCAGACAACTTTTCAAATCACGCCCTCCCAAAACTATTCGTATTTTGTTGAAAATATTTTACTTTTGCAGCTTTAAAATCAAACCCGAATATTGGGGACTAACTTCGTAAAAATATTTCTCAATGAATTTACATGAGTACCAAGGAAAAGAACTGCTAAAAAGCTATGGCATTGACATTCAAGAAGGTATCGTAGCCGAATCAGTTGACGATGCGTTCGCTGCTTACCAAAAAATTGTAGAAGATACTGGAACTGATTTCGCCGTCATCAAGGCACAGATTCACGCCGGTGGACGCGGTAAAGGTGGTGGGGTGAAAGTCGTAAAAAATGCCGATGATGCTAAAGCAACTGCTGACAATATTTTAGGGATGATGCTGAAGACTCCCCAAACGCCGGGTGGAATGGAAGGGCCTGGTAAGTTGGTTCGAAAAATTTTAGTAGCGGAGGATGCCTACCGTCCCGACTTCGACGCTTGTAAGGAGTTTTATATTTCTATTTTGATGGACAGGGCTTCTAAGAGAAATGTAATTATCTACTCTACGGAAGGTGGAATGGACATCGAAACCGTAGCGGAGGAAACCCCCCATTTAGTACATAAAGAATTTATTCATCCCACCCTAGGATTACAGGGGTATCAGGCTCGAAAAGTAGCGTTTAATTTAGGATTGTCAGGTGTGGCATTTAAAAACATGTCCAAGTTTATTGTCAAATTGTACAAGGCGTTTTTGGGTTCGGATGCTTCTTTATTCGAGATCAATCCTTGTATCAAAACGCCAGATGATAGAATCGTTGCCGTAGATTGTAAAGTATCCTTGGATGATAATTCGCTTTTTAGACACAAAGATTTAGCAGCGCTAAGAGATACCGATGAGGAAGACCCAACCGAGGTGGAAGCTAAGAGTTATGGACTCAACTACGTCAATCTTGACGGCAACGTGGGCTGTATGGTCAACGGTGCAGGACTAGCCATGGCTACTATGGACATCATCAAACTCTCTGGTGGTGATCCTGCCAACTTCCTCGACGTAGGTGGTACTGCCGACGCAGAACGGGTAGAACAAGCCTTCAGGATTATCCTCCGAGACCCCAAGGTAAAAGCGATCTTAATCAATATTTTCGGAGGGATCGTAAGGTGCGACCGAGTGGCACAGGGCGTTGTGGATGCTTATAAAAATATGGGTAACATCAACGTACCGATCATTGTAAGACTCCAAGGTACGAATGCCGACATCGCTAAAAAGATCATTGACGAATCGGGCTTGGAAGTACATTCTGCTATCTTACTACAGGAAGCTGCCGACTTGGTGAAGCAAGTAATTGAGGGATAAACTCAGAAGCACAACGTGTATAATGATAAACAAAAAGGTGTTATTGCAATAAGCAGTAACACCTTTTTCCATAGATTTTGGGTAGCACATTTCTAGCCTAAGTTCTAAATTTCCTTCTCATCAATTTCAATTTCAATGAGCATACTCACCATTAGTGGATCGTCGAGAGAAGAAAGTGCCAACGTAAAGTTACTAGATGCTCTCTCTGTTCTTTTTGCGGCGTATGAATTCAAAAGGTATCATCAGATAAATCACTTGCCACTTTTTTCGGCAAATAAAGACAAAGCCCCATACGACGAAAGTATCATCAAATGGAGAACTGCGGTGAGCACTACCGATGCCCTTATCATTTGTACGCCAGAATATATTCATAATTTGCCAGCAGTACTAAAAAATGCCCTCGAATGGTTAACGACTTCGGGAGAACTTATGGGAAAGCCAGTCTTACCCATCACGTTTACACCTCACGAACCCCGCGGTAAAAAAGCGATGCAATCCTTGATTTGGTCGTTGCAAGCTTTGGAGGCTAGAGTAATTACTCAACTGCCGATGTACCAAAACGAAGTGACGTTTGACGATGAGGGAAAAATTGTTCAAGAGGAAATTGTAGAGTTATTGAAAGCAGCCGTTGAAATATTGGGAATATCCTACCCGTAATTTTTACTTTTTACATATGCCTTTATCTTATGTAAATAAAAATAATTCGAAGAAAGACCTAACCAAGACTTATAACTTTGAAGCAAGTTTTTTTCAAAAATTATTTTTTTTTTAA
>JBCCJE010000711.1:0-3635 GCA_039027925.1 Bacteroidota bacterium | reverse complement strand
TACAATGAAATGATCGTCATGGATAATCTGGAGGAATTTTTTGAAGGTCGAACGGTCATCATCGTTGCTCACCGATTGAGTACGGTGAAAAATGCTGATATGATCCTCGTACTGGAAGATGGAGAAATTATCGAACAAGGCACACACGAAGAGTTGACGAATTTGCGAGGAGCTTATTATTATCTGGTGAGGAATCAATTGGAATTGGGGGTTTGAGGATTGAGAATTGAGAATTATGAATTGAGAATTATGAATTATGCCTGCCCCGAAACCTCGGGGGATTATGGATTGATACCTCAAAGTAAGCATCATTTTACCGCTAATGTTTAGGGAAAAGCATTCTATCATTCCATCATTCTATCATTGAAAATTAAAAATGGAAGAACACGAAAGAATAGAACTCCGAAGTGAAGATGTACAAGAAATCATCGGCACTCCGCCACGCTGGATCGTGCGTTGGGGAACGTTCGTGGTATCGGCTGCCGTGGTAGCCATGATCGCCATGAGCTTCTTTGTGGAGTATCCCGATAAAGTGGTTGGTAGTGTGACCGTCACTTCCAAAGTAGCCGCAGTCAGGGTCAATGCGCAACAATCAGGGAGAGTGTCCAATATGTTTGTCGAAGATGGGGATACGGTGGTGAAAAATCAACTGCTCATCGTGATGCAGGATGCTGCCAACTGGGAGGACGTGGAAGAACTCGAAGAACTCGTAAAAAGATTAAAGGAGTACGACAATCAGGAGTTGATAGATTTTTTCCCATCAGAATTTATCAACACTTGGGAAGTAGGTCGCTTGCAGCCTTATTATTCGCAGTTACAAACTGACTTTAAGGACTTTCAATTTGTTGAAAAAAACAACGCAGTACAAAAAGAAATTTTCAGAATAAGAAGGCAAATTACACAAATGAATGATGGAGTAGATATTGAGGATAGTAAAATTAAAGATGCTGAAAAAGATATGAAACTTGCGTACAGAGCATACCAGAGGGCTAGAACATCTTACGATAATGACCAATCGGTATCACTCCAAGAGCTAGAAAATAGGGAGCGCGAATGGCGCAACGCAAGGCTGAAGGTTAGAAATATTCAAGATCGAAGAAATGAGAAACTGCTGCAAATTTCAGGCATGCAAAAACAAATTGGTGATCTTGAAGATAGAGCGCAGGAAACTAACAACAAGAAAATAATTCAACTCGAAAAAAGCATCAATAACCTCCTAGCCGAAATAGATAAATGGAATGAAGAACATTTGATCTTTGCCGCAATGGACGGAAAAATCACGATGATCAATAACTGGAGCGAAAACCAAAACTTTCAGCAAAGTCAAGAAATCCTAGCAATACTTCCTAAAGACATGCAGGAAAATTTATTTATCCAACTACTCATTCCCATTGATGGTTCGGGAAAAATAAAAGTTGGTCAAAAGGTATTACTAAAATTTGACAACTACCCCTACCGAGAATACGGGCAGGTGGATGGCGAGGTGGTAGATCTGCCTGGACTTCCAATGGCCGATCCCAATGTGCCAACGAATACCATCCTTCCCGTAAAAATTAAACTAACGAACGGCTTAGTTACCCGTAGTGGTAAGGAACTCAAATTCGAACAAGTCATGCGAGGAGTAGGAGAAATCATTACCGAAGATAGATCAGTATTTATTCGCATCTTCGAAAGCATCGCTGATCCATTTTTGGATAAATAGTAAGGAATGGTGCATTAATAAATTTACATTCTATGCGCAGTTATTTTTTCTTTATGCAAGGCGAAAAACGTAGGCGATGCGGGGCATCGGCGAGGCTTTTCAACGCAGCAGAAAGGAAAAAGAACAAGTAGAAAATGTAAAGTTATTATTGAACCATTCCTAAGGAGGTAGAAAGAGAGAAGTACTTGCTGATTTTTTAAAAAATACAAACGCTCAATTTCTAGTAATCTTCAATTTTATTCTTTATTGCCGTAAGTTGATTGTTGTATAATCTTAGCTAAAGTTCCTAAGTCCTAACTTTTATTCGTGTGTCGTACTTTTGAAACTTTAACAATTTGTAAATGTACTGTTATATCTCGTGGGGATAAAAGTAGTGCAGGAACAAAGCAAAACATTATCGGTCAATACCAACTATTTCAGATGACTCGTTTAGGGTTACTTCTAGGATTTTTTTTGCAAGTTTTTCAAGATCTAAATAGCTTCTCTGTACGGCTTGGTAATGAGCACCAATTGCCCCATCTGAAGGTTTTAGCAAAAATATTGGTTTCCTAGCCTCCATAGACATCGGCATAAGACTTTGGTAATGTTTTAACAAACCTAAGCAGTATTCATCATTTTCAATTGTCAAGATTGAACCATTATTATTCTGCGCTATTACAGAATTGCGATATTCAATTGGGATTTTATTTGCCCACCTTTGGTAAGCCTTAACGGGTCTATTATTTCTTACCCCATGTTGCAACACTATGTAACCTTTAGGTAGCATATTGCCTTTAGGTAAAATCAGAGATGGATCGTCAGGTCTTTGTTGCAATCTATTTTCCCACATCCTTCGCCAATTAATTAAAGTTGGACCCAAGTTTTTTAAACCTTGAACGGAATATAAATCGGGAGCAACGGGTGTGATGATATAATCACTAGAAATCAACGCTGAACGGTTGATGGCACCTAAATTGGGACCAACATCTACCAAAACGATACTAGCTTTGTGGCTCAAAGCTGTGGTTTGAATTATTCTAAAAAAGGCAGAAACAATTCTAAATGCGGCTTCATCACCATCACTACATCTTATCCAAGCGTCACTTAGTTTGTCTTCGAATGAAGATAATCCTAAATCCCCAACAACTAAGCCTATGCGCTCATTGATATTTTTGATAAAGGCCTGTTCTATATCTCCTAACCCTCTTATCAAAGGACGAATTGCGGTCAGAATAGTGCTTTCATTATCATTTACCCAAAATTTTTCAATTTCATCGTTTAAAAACATCGAAGAAAGATTTGACTGTGGATCTAAATCTACGACTAAAACCCTTTTTCCTAACTCACCAAGCATATAACTTAAATGATATACCATCGTAGTTTTACCCACTCCACCTTTATTATTAAAAAATGTCAGTACGGGGATATGATTTGAATTAGATTGCATTTTCCTTAATTTTCACATTAAAATATGTTGGTTGGTTAATAACAAATTCAGGTTCACCATTACCATTATCACCTAATAACTTTTTAGCTCTAAAGATTCCTCTACTAAACCTATTTACGTATCCTAAAGTTTTTAACACTTCTGCAATTACTGGATTCCTGTAATCATTTTGTTGAGGAAAATTTTCTGGTCTTGCTGTACCAAATAGTCCTCCTGGGTTTTGAATTTCTATATGGTTATCGAACCAATAGAATCTAATGGGTGCATTAGATTGATAATCTCTGTGCATAATAGCATTCATTAGCAGTTCCCGAATCGCCCAAGCTGGGTAATTCCTGATTTGTTTTTCCCTTAAAACGCCATCAGGTACAGGTCTCTCCTTAATTTGAGATTCAATAAAACTTTCAAGACTTCTGAGCATGGTGATAAAGTCTCCCGAAAACTTTTTTTCAAATAATATATCTTCACTTAAATTATTACCATCATACTTTACAAATTGAATATAGG
>JBCCJE010000710.1:0-3635 GCA_039027925.1 Bacteroidota bacterium | reverse complement strand
GTAGCATAGTCCCTCTACGCTTACATTTTTTTAGGATGGATAAAGGAAAAAGAAGCAGCCAAGTTGTTTAATTAATTAGTCTTTCATTCCTAAGTTATTAAACCCCTTTGGGATAATCTTGTCATCCCTTTAGGGGCGTGTAAGTTTTAGTTATATTAGGTTGTTTAGAGAATCTCTCTTGGTAACTCAGATATGCCAAATCTTAAAGATTTGGTATATCTCCAGATTCAAATTTATATAACTCAAAACCACTTCTTCTTTTTAAAATAACTCAATAAGCCTAAGCTAATCAACAACATCACGCCCAACAAAATAAAGTAGCCATTCTTAAATTTGAGTTCGGGCATCACCTCAAAATTCATCCCGTACAAGCCTGCCAAAAAAGAAAGCGGAACAAAGATCGTAGTGATGATCGTGAGCACTTGCATCACTTGGTTCATTTTAAAACTGATCTCGGAAATGTATAAGTCTTGCAAGCCAGAGAGTATATCTCTATTCGAATCTACGACGTCCATGATCTGTACAGTATTGTCAAATAAGTCTCTCAAAAAAATAGTCGTACGCTCATCAATGAGAGAATGTTCCGATTTCGAAAACCTACCGATAGCTTCCCGTAGGGGCGCTATGGATTTTCGAATCTTAATCATTTCCTGTTTCAGATGATGAATATCGGCCTTGCTGTTTTCATTGGGAGCATTGAGGATGTTGTGTTCGAGTTCCTCTATGATCTCTTGAATCTCATCCATCACCAAAAAATATTTATCAACGATGACATCCATCAAGGCGTAGGCCAAATAATCTGCCCCTCTATTTCTGATTCTGCCCTTCCCGCTTTGTATTCTATTTCTCACTAGCAGAAAAAGATCATCGTCATTTTCCTGAAAAGACAATAAAAAAGCATCTCCAAAAAATAGGGTGATCTGTTCTGTCTCGACTGCTCTTTCTGTTTTGTTGAAAGACAGCGAACGTAGGGTGATAAAATTCCCGTTGTCGTATTCCTCAAATTTTGGGCGCTGGCTAGGACTCGCAATATCCTCTAGCACCAACGGGTGAATAGCATAAGTTTTTCCGATTTCCTCGATCAGTGCCGTATCGTGCAATCCACGTACATCGTACCATTGTACGTAGTCAGGATTCGACTGATGAAAAGATGTAATGGATTGGTTGTCAAAGTTTTGTTCTAACAATTCATCTCCGTTGTACTGGACGTAGTGAATTGCTATTTTTTCTACTTTGCGCTGCCCGGTAAAAATGACTACGCCGGGTGGAAGTCCTATTTTTTTTCTTTTTTTAATTGCCATCCAACTTAATTCAGATTTTTGTTTTTCATCACAATAGTCTGGTGTGGGAAAGGAATTTCGATACCTTCTCGGTCAAATCGTTTTTTGATACTCTCGATCACATCGCAGCCTAGCACAAAAGCATCGGCAGCATCCTTAGCCCACGCCCACGCTCTTAAATTTACGGATGAATTTCCCAAAGACAAAACTCTTACGGGTACTTTTGGCGCACCACTTTCAATTTGCTCGGGGGTACGGGGATCGAGGTGGAGGGCGTGTTTTTCTACTTCCTCCCGCATGATGGTTTTCGCCAGATCAATATCGCTATCGTAACTGATACCTACCTCTATCCATCGGCAAAGTCGCTCATTGACAAAGTCCGAATTGGTGATGATTTCGTTACTGATGACGGCATTCGGAATCAGGATACGTTTATTTTCGAGATCCCGAATCACGGTATGTCGAAGGGTAATATCCTCTACTGCCCCCACGAGGTCTCTGATTTTTAGGCGATCGTTGATTTTGAATGGTTTGAAAATAACAATAAACAAACCGCTGATGATGTTACTAAGGGCTTGCTGAGAAGCAAAACCAACGGCCACGGCTAAAACACCCGCCCCCGCTAGCATGGTATTCGCAATGGCGCGCAACCCCGGTATGGCGTAAATAGCTGCACCAAATCCCAGTATGTAAACGATGGCTACTACCGTATGGCGAAGAAATTGATAATTCGTAGGATCATTTTTCATTTCTTCGGCAGACTTTTTAATCAGTCTTTTGAAAAAACGATTGACGAGGTACGCCGCAAAAAGCGTAGCTATGATGATGATGACAAAGATAGAAACAGGTAAAAGGTTGTTAGTGAAAATTTCTTTCATTGTGAATATTGGATTGAGTTTTTAAATTTTATGATTAAGACCTATTTTAAAATTCCCAAATGGAGGATTCTTCCTCCCGTCTGATTTATTGGACTTACGCTTTTGCCGATGACGATACCATCTTCGGGGGCGTGGTATTCTTTGATTAGATCGCCAAAGATATTTCGCAACGTTGCAATCACTTCTCCTTTTTTGACCTTTTGGGTGACTTTGGGGTGGACGGCTAAAATCCCTCCTGTATCTGTATAAATCCAGTAAGAGCTTTTACACAAAACCGTTTCTTCTTCGGGTTCGTCGTAGTCGCAATCTTGCATACCGAAGTGTCCCAACACATTGTGAATACCAGTGAGACCATCTCTGATCAATCCTTTCTGAAATCTATTGGGATTGCCTACTTCGAGGGTGATGGCGGGGATGCCCATTTCGTCGGCAGTACCGCGCAGCGTCCCGTCGCTCGGAGGATTGTGAACAATGATTTGGGCATTTTGTAACAATGCCATTTCACGAACCGTCTTATCTTCCATATCGGCTCTGATGTAGTAGGAATTGATGCGCCCGTTGCTCGCCGTGTGCAAATCAATCAAGTAATCAAACTCCTTGATAACCCTATTGACCACTCTCCATGCGTAGATCTGACTAACTGTTCCGTGGGGTTTTCCCGGCATGATATGATTCAGATCTGTCCCATCAATAAATCGTCTTTTTTTGCGATGAAGTGATGGTACATTGACTACTGGCACCCCCACGATAGTTCCCCGCAGTTCGGCTATATTAATTTCTTTGAATAATCTTTGGATGACAGGAATGCCATTCAGTTCGTTGCCATGAACGGCTGCGGTCAATCCTAATACTTTCCCTTCGTACTTTCCTCTCGCAACGATTACGGGGATATGAATGGGTACACCGATGCCATCAGTCACGAGCTTGAGCCAAAATCTCGCAATAGTTCCTTTGGGGACATCCTCTACTTTTAGCTCCTCGATGAACGTCGCATTTTTTTCAGTTTGAAATAGCATTTTTCTCATTTATTTTTTCAACAATATATTTACATATTTGGTCAGTCGTCGCTTTTGCCAGGGGTTGCTGTTGTTGTTTTTCCATTTGGAGGATACCGCCGATACTGGTAGTGTTGATTTCTGAAAGTACCCTTTTTCCATTATCATCTACTAAGGTATCCACGCCATACATGACGATTCCCAATTTTGCGAGTAAGGGATTGATGCGGGCTATTATCTTTTTTTCGTCCTCATCTACGGTAGCAGGTACCGATTGACCGCCCATAGCTACGTTGCAAAGCCAAGCATCCTTGGGGGGTAGTCGGAGTGATGCACCCATGATTTTGCCGTGAACTACTACGATGCGTTTGTCTCCCTGTGTTACATTTTTTAAGAATTTGACTGCCAAATACGCTATCGGTTTTTCTTGATTTTTTTGGATAAAATCTTTTAAGTCTGTTTTTTCTTGCCCCGTAAATACG
>JBCCJE010000709.1:0-3636 GCA_039027925.1 Bacteroidota bacterium | reverse complement strand
TTGGTGGTGGTATCTTTACCCCACCAAACAATCCATTGGAAGCTGATCCTAATTCCAAATCAACTGTTCCGTCGGAGTAGTTTTGGTTCGCTCCGTTACCGTTTGTATAGTTATGAGCTGCCGTTAGGGTATGCAAAGCAATTCCCCACGTACCGGGAGGTACGGGCACACCACCTACTGCGTCCGTCAAAGTTCCGTCTCCTGGGAATGGGCCAGAGAATGGACCAGTCGTCGCATCTAATTGTCCGATCAATGTCCATACTCCTGCGTTACCTTCGTTACCAGCGTGTCAACCAGCAGTTAAATATACATCTACTAAGGTCGCTTGCGTAATGTTCATTTGTGCCGCAATGTCAATATCGAAAAGTGTATTATTCGTCAAAGTGAAGTAAACTGTTCCACCAACAGCTCCACCGTTACCTCCGTCCGTTAGCGTGGGTACAATACCGTTAGCCGTAGTAGCAGGTGCAGGTTCAGTTGGTAATGGTTCATCACACGCCAATTCTAAATCGTAGCACGTCAATACGGGTGGAATTTTATCTTCTACTAAGATCGTTCCCCAACATGGATTACCCGATGGGTTAATCACTCTGACGTTAATTAACTGATTAACGTTACCAGGCCCTAAAATAACGGGCTGTCCTTCGAGTGGTCCATCATCAAATACTACTTGGAAATCATCGTAGCAGCCGTAGTCGTTACCTTCCAAAATTTGGTCTGCTCCAACTACTGCTTGGCAGTTCTCATCTAAGGATACATTGACCAAACTGTTACACGTGATTACGTTCGAAGAGGGTACGAACTCGTTGACTGTTACATCGAATGTACAGTTATCAGTATTACCCGCTGCATCCGTTGCAGTAAAAGAAATTGTCGTCGTTCCGATTGGGAATGTAGAACCACTAGGTAAGCCAGAAGTTTGAGTAATTACAGGATCTAAATTTACACTATAAGCTACGCCTCCATTAAAAACCCGTGGGTTAAATGTACCTCCAAATGGAGTGTTAGAAGCAGAACCTAAATTAAGTTGAATATCTCCATTAGAGTAGGTTTGGTTCGCTCCATTACCGTTAGTGTAATTTTGCGAAGCTGTCAATGTATGTAATCCAATCCCCGTTGTTCCTGGAGGAATAGTAAAACTTCCCGTCGCCGTTGTAAGTGTTCCATTACCAGGAAATGGGCCAGAAAAAGGACCAGTAGTTGCATCGAACTGAGCAACCAATGTCCAAGCACCAGCATTTGCTGCGTTACCAACATAAGTAGCTGCAGTATAAACATCTACCAAAGTAGCTGCACTGATGTTCATGTCAAATGATGTAATTTCAATATCGTTTCCAGTATTATTTTCAATATCGAAATAAACCATTCCACCTACTGCACCACCGTTACCTCCAGCAGTAATAGTTGCTAAAGACCCAGTTGTTGTTGTACAATTATCAGTTGCAGAAACGGCAAAACTTACTACCGCATCACACGCACCTGGATCTAAGTTGATAAAAATATCACTAGAGCAATCCAGAACAGGGTCTTCAGTGTCATTTACGATAACATCAACAGTTGCAGTTATTGGATTACCGAAATTATTAACCGCAGAAAAAGTTACTGTCGTAGTTCCTACGGGATAAAAGTCAGTGGCATCTCCTCCACCTCCGTTGTAATCGTTGGTAATAGTGGTGTTAGCACATACCGCCGCAACTGCCGCCATAGGGCTTGCCATCGCACCGCACTGTCCTGCCTCGTTCATTACTGTAATGGTCGTTGGAGAGGTAGCAGCAATAGTACAAGGAATCGCACACCCAACAATTTGAACTGCATCAATCAGTATATCACCTTGGAAAGTCAATCCTCCACCAGCACCATTTGTTGCCAAAATATTGATAATTACGCTTTGTCCAGCGTAAACATCCAAGTTAATTACATTAGTTAACCAATCGGAAACACCACCATTTACAGGTTGACCTTGATCTCCTGTTGCAGTCCAAAGAGACGTGTAAGTAGCTCCACCATCAGTTGAAACTCTAAAGTCAAGTGTACCAACAGTTGGTCCAGCCATGTAATAAGCATATCCTAAATTGATAGGGCCTACCGCATTAGTAAAATCTACAGGAAACTCTACCGAAGAAGTGGACCCAAATCCTACTGGAGCACTAGTTTCAAATACTAGCATCTGACTTCCGCAGAACTCTGTGTCCGTACCAGTAGCACCACTTTCTGTATCATTGTCAATTACCCAAGCATTGGTTGATCCTGGTCCGTATGACCAGCCAGCAGGTAATTGTCCTAGACCTTCATTTTCAAAGTCTTCATCGACAATCAAAGCTGATGAGTTTGGTGCTGTACACGAAGTTGTAGCAATCGGACAAGTTTGTGCTGTAAGGTTATGTTGAAAACCAATCAAGCACAGTGTCAACACCAATGAACTAAATAGTTTTTGTAAAATGTTATTTTTTTTCATGAGTTAATTTTTTTCCGTTAAAAATTTAAAGGGATAGCAAATCTTCTATTTCTTGATGAATTGGGCTAAGCGTAACGCCTCCGTCATCAACATTACCGTTAATCAGCAATGCATCACGATCTACGGATTCTGTCTCGTTCAATCCATTAGTAATAGAGTTGGAAACAGTTCCACCAACTACAATCCCTTCGTAAACTAAAGCATATAAATCATGCTTAGCAACGAGGTAATCATAGGTCGGATGTTCTATTTGCTGGCCACTATAAATAGGGTTCGCCTCAATTGTTTGTACCTCATTGGTAAGTAAAAGAATCGCTTCTGATTCAGATACATACTGAGCATTCAAACTTTGAGCACCTATCATGAGGAAAGCAAAAAATAACATCATTGTTAAAAATTTCTTTTTCATGAGTCATCATGTTTTTTAAAAGTGAGAAAATATATGTCATATAAATATCAATCAGACCTCAGTCAATAAGACCAAAACCTGTTCTAATATTCGAAAAATGATGGGTAAAGAAATTGAATAAAATTGCAACGGGTAAGCCCACAATTTGACTAAATACTAATCTTGGAAATATTCCAAGCAGCATCTTTAATCCAAAATCTTTTATTACGGTTTGGGAAAAAACTGATTGTCAGGAATTGACTTTCAGTTACAATTTATATTTTGCGGTAAATGGGAAAGATATGTTAGTTCGGTAAGCTTGATATTTTAATTAGAAATTATGTTTTATACTGTCTAAAACGTTCCTCAAAGATAGGATTCCTATTTGATATTTTCCAGAATTTTTAAAAATTTATTTAGATAAGTTCATTAAAAATGAGCATTCCTTTCCCCACCAACAAGAAAACGCCCTCCGCAAAATGCGAAGGACGTTTCTTCTCTTTTTATGACTCGACTAAGTCAACTTTTATTAATGGAACAATCCTAAAGATTAGTCCACAATAATCATCTTCTTAGTAGCCGTCTCGGTAGCAGTCTCTACTTGATAGTACAGTACACCCGTAGCGTCTAGTTCCGCTCTGTTGATATTTACAGAGTTGTAACCTTTCGCTGCGTCCATTTCCATCATTCGTAGTATTCTACCAGATACATCAAAGATCTTCACCGTTACTTCTCCCGCTTCGGGTACGTTGAAGCCAATCAAAGTTTCCGCTTTGAATGGGTTTGGTGTATT
>JBCCJE010000708.1:0-3639 GCA_039027925.1 Bacteroidota bacterium | reverse complement strand
CTTTTGGTTCTCCACGCTCTACTGCTTCCTCCAATACTTCGGCTTGCTTTTTAGTTTGTTCCGCTAAGTCTTTGCTATCCAGTCTCGACAAATTAGGTTGACCTGCATCCACCCACGCTGTGTACCAAAGGCTGCCCAATACTTTCACGGTGGCCGTCATTCGATCTTCCACCATGCCTTTCATCCGATCCGAGTAGGCCTTTGCGAAGGCTCGACACTGAATGCGAACCGTCCGCTCGTTTCTTTCGTCGAAGCAAAATTGTTTGTCTTTGGGGAAGGAGTGCGCTAAGGATTTTTCGATGGTCAACACACTATCTACGAGGGAGTGGCTGGTCAAAATAATATCCCAAAAAAGGTCAGTTTTGTTTTCTACGTAGGTAGCTTTCCCCACAAAAAAGTCATACTCCTTTTCGGCAAATAATTCTGGGATGCGGCTTTCCCAAAATGCGTGAATCCCATTTTGATTGGTCAATTGACCGTTATAATTTTCGGTGGTGTGGAGGGGTACGTGGGCATCTCCGACGTAGTGCCCCAACTCGGTGGACAATCGTAATATTGACTTCACATCACCAATTTTGAAAGCCTCCGTCAGTCTTCTTTGCATCCGCTGCAGATGAAATGGCAGCACCCCGTATTCTGAAAAACGATCTATCCCGATTATTTTTCTACAATTATCCAACTCTACTTTATCGCCGAAATACTTTTGAAAACTATCACATTCGATTATTTTTTCGTCTTCGTAGTATTGCGTAAGTACGTTGTTATAAAAAAAGTCTTTTAACCTTTGCTGCTCTATCACCAAAGTCGGTGTGACTTCATTTTCGTATTTAACAAAATTTTCGTCTTCGTCCACTCGGAGTTCGTGTCCTAGCATTTGGATCGTATCGTTTTTTTGATTGATAAAAAAAACGTCCGTGTATTTGGTCACAGCGGCTAACTGTGTTCGGGGAAAATCCGTAAAGGGCGGTTTTCCCCACACATCTAAATCAATGTAGTGGCGAACGGCTTCATGCTTGGTGGCGTATCTTCGTTTGTCGGGATCTACGGCGTGGTCGGTGATGAACTCGATGTGTTTTTTGTAGAATACAATCATCTCAGGTGGTAAGGTAAAAACAGCCATCCGATTAATTTTTCGGTGCCCGTAGAAACCCCAATCTTCTGACCGAAAAGAACTGTGCAGCACCAGTAAAATTAGGAATGGAAAGCAACCAAGAACTATTTTTTTCATTTTGTTTTCAAGGCTTAAAAAAATGATCATACGCCCAAAAGGTTCTTTCGAAAACCCGATGCTGGATCATTCTAAAACTACCATCGTTGTAATCAATGTAATACCTACCTACGGAAGCGGTGGACTTAATGGAAGAATTTAAAAAGTTGATCGGATTGCCGTATTCGTCTTTATAGATGATGGGAAATAATTTTCCCGACTTGGTTTCTCCCTCGGTGTTGGTCAAAGACAAAACGGCGAAAGGTACGGTTTGCGCAATTGAGTCCCGCTCGGGATTAGCATTGGAGTAGGACTCGGCGTGTAGCAAGCTGAACCCCGTAAGAAATTTTTCGATAGCTCCCGGCTGAACGGGTCTTTCGATAGTTGGGGTAGCTTGGTAAAAAGGTCTAACGTCAAATTTTCCGTCGTCGCCTCTTTCTACTTTAAATGATTTGTTGCGCTGCTTAGGATACTCTACCGATACCGACTGAATCTCCTCCACCGATTCTCCGAACAGGGTTAGGTCTTTCCAATCATCTAGTAATTTTAAATATTTACCACGCAACATACCTTGAAAAAGGGGATTGTGTACCACGTAGGGTTCCGTAGCATCTTCCATAATCATGTAAGTCCCCAGATTGTTAGAGGTAGATCCGCCTACGTAGTAGGTCTTTAATTTTTTGTCGTTTTTACCGTATATCTCTACCTTGATCCCGGCTACTGCCAGATTCCTGCGCATGGGTTCTTCCGCACCGCGTGGCGTGGTGTATTTCATTTGGACATTTTTGATGGTCGTCAGGAGATCATCTATGGCATCTCGCTTGGCTTTGAACTGTTTATTGAGCAACCAATGATCTTTTTTTCGCTCCAACAAAATTCGGTAATCCTCTTTGTCCGCTATAAAGATTTTTTGAATTTCGTCTATATTCTCTACCGCAAAATTATTGTTATAATTTTTTGAAGTAGTAGAGCCTTGATCTTTATTTTGCAGTAGGTAAAATGTTCCTCCGCCTAGTAGTACAAATAATAATAGTAAAATTAATGTTCTATTCATGTGGGATAATTATGAATTTAGAATTTAAAATGACGCCTGACCTATAACCTTTGTAAGACTAGTTATCTTGAATGACACCGTATCGCCTTCTACGTAGCCCATTGTACAAAAGTCCGAAGCCAGCTAACAAAACAATTGGCAATAGAATATTCACCAATTGCCACTTTGTTTTTTCTTCCTTAGCTCTGACACTATCCAGCAATCTCAACTTTACATCTTTTCCTCTCGCTTCGATCACGCCTTTATCATCGTAGAGATAGTCAACACAATTCAGCAAAAACTGCTTGTTGGCATATTGGTATTTATCATAAGGATTCAAGCCTAAGGGCATGGGTTTTTGGGTTTGCCGATCCATCCTATTGACTGCTACATCTCCATCCGCTATGACGATCATTCGGGTAGGTTCGCTTTGAGTTTTGAGTTCTATGTTTAGTTGTTGCAGTCCTCCCAGCATACTTTCAGTTACCCTATTTTCGAATTCTGATGGAAAAACACCTTCTAGCAAAACGGCAACTGGCAAGTTCGGTTTGTTGAACATTGCGGGGTCGGGTTGCTCTCGGAGTATCTCAAAGGTAAGGTTAGTCGGTACTCTTTGGTAGCGGCTATACTGCGAAGTCGTCAAAAGAATTTCTTTTTTAACATTACCTTTACGAGTTTCGATGGTATCAATTCTATTAGCAAAAAACATATTGACCCGATCAATACTTTTTACCGCGGGATGATTCGACCGAGAGGAAATTCTAGGAAAATAATACCACGGAAAAAGATCGAACTGAGGCTTACCTCCTGCTACGCCCGTTTGGAGGGGGATGGGCGTACACTCCAAATCCAAAACGAGATTGGGTTGAATACGAGCACCGTAGCGGAAGAGCAAACTTTCCAAATTCAGTTCCATTGGAATAGGTACGTGTGTCCCCGTAGTGCGCATACTATCCAGTCCCGTAGCCACCTTATCCAACATCCACAAGACCCTGCCACCGTTCATAATGAATTGGTCAATCTTAAAATTATCTTTATCCGAAAAAGGTAGCGTTGGCTTAGCTATCACCAAGACATCTACCCGCTTATCAATTTGTACGACACTATCCAGATTAATCCTGTTGATATCAAATGACTTGATGAGTTCGCCGTCCAAGTCAGCGGTTTGTAATGGGAGCAATTCGCCGTGACCCGTTGTGTAGAGTAAGACGGGTTTGTTAATCGTGCGTAATTTTTTTATGGCGGCGGTAATTTTGTATTCCAACAAACTTACCGAATTATTAATAGCCACTTCGGGATTCAGCCCTGCGCTATTTTCCAATAAATTAATAATTTGTTGTCGGCCTAAGTAATTGACGATCGCAAAAGGATATACCAATTTCTCTTTGCGAGAGCCGCT
>JBCCJE010000707.1:0-3643 GCA_039027925.1 Bacteroidota bacterium | reverse complement strand
TGGAAATGCAGGGTACGGAGGATACTATTCTGGCTTCGATACAGCGCCCGTGGTGAACTTACAAATTGTGGGGGCGGGTTGTTTGCCTACCAACTTAGAGGTAGTAGATCCAAACTTTGATAGTTATCAATGGTACGGAGATGGTGCCCTTATCCCCGGGGCTACTAATTTTGACTACACACCTACATTAGCTGGGGATTATTATTGCCGAGTGTTGAAAGGAGGATGTTTTTATGATAGTCCGCCACTTTCTGTTTATTACTGTGATCCCGATATTGTGTTGGATAAACAAGTTGATAAAAATGTTGTCAGTGAAGGAGAAACAGTAACTTTCACTGTTACGGTCAATAGTTTGGGCGTTGATCCCATCACGAATTTGGTAATTAATGATGCATTTCCTGCGGGGCTGACTATCACGAGCGTAAGTGTAAGTAAGGGGAGTTGGTTATCTCCCAATTGGACAATTGGTACGATGAATCAAGGTGACTTAGAAACTATGGTGATCCAAGCTACTGCCGATGCTCTACCAGGTGTAGGACTCACTCAAACTGCAACTAATACTGTATCTAACTCCTCGGATCAAACCGATACCAATATTACCCCCGATAATCCCTCGGCATCAGTAACGATTACTGATAGTAGAGATAATGATAATGACGGAATACTGGATATAATTGACTTGGACGATGACAATGATGGCATACTGGATGCCAACGAACGATGGGTTTGTACGGTGGCTAATTGGACGTACATTGCCGCTTGGACGATGAATACGGGAACAGGAAACTCTCCCACTACGGTACATACTGATGCTATTGTAGGTGATCAAACACCGGGACCAGGTTGGGATAGTGCCACTATTCCTGGTTCGGCCTTAGAATTGAGTTCTACAAATTTACCGCAGACGCTAGCCCAAGCAGTAGCGGGAGATTTTTACGTTGACTATACGATTGCTCCTGGTACGGGAAAAGGCTTCGAAATTTTAAATATTATTTTTGGATATAATGATTTTACCAATAATCCTAAGCATGCTTTTAAAGTGACGCTCTACGCTAGCGTAGATGGTTATACTGATCCTATTCTGCTAGACATCACTCGCCCGAACGATACGGATAGTTACGTGTGGATGGACAACGCCGTAAATACCGAAATGCTCAAAGACATTCAAGCCCCTGTGACGTTCAGATTTTATCTGTATGAGCCTACCGTGGGTCTCGGTGGTGCGGCCATTACTAATGGAAGTATCATTTTTGATGATGTTCACCTAGCTGGTTATCATCAGCCGTTAGATGATTGCGACGGTGATGGTATCCCTAATAATTACGATACTGACTCCGACGGTGATACTTGCGCTGACGCGGTAGAAGCTGGCCATACTGATGCCAACTCAGATAGAGTTTTGGATGGTACAGGTATCAGCACTACTGGCCTCGTGACGGGTGCTGCTACTAGCTACACCGGTAACACACCCGACGTGACGAATCCTTACGTCAATATAGCTTGCTGTGATGCCATGAGGTCTGGCTATACGGATAATGATGGCGACAACCTATCAGATGATCTCTGCGATATGGATGATGATAATGATGGTATCCTCGATCAAGATGAACAGACCTGTGGTGTATTACCTGGCGGAAGTATTGCTACGCCTACCATAGTGACGGGAGGATCTCCAATAACTTCTATTTATACCAATTTTGGAGACTTTTGGGAAAGTAGTGTTGGGGCAATTAATCCGACATTTCCCAATACTTCACATGACCTCCTAGCCTTTACAACTGGGGGCGTGACTTACACTACAGGAGTAGATGATGATGATGTTTACGATACAGATGGCAATGGTTTTTATGATCAAATAGATACCAATAATGATGGTACAGTTGACCTAGCAGCCACCGAATCCAATTGGCAAGCATTTTCTAATATTAATGATATAACTAATCGAATCACCTTAGAGGGGAGTCTGAACGATGGAGATTTGTCTAATGCTCTCGGACTCACTCCAGTCAACGATCCCGCTACTGACCCCTTGAACCCACTATTAACTAATGGTGCTCAGGGATTGGATTTAGGTACGGGGATAGCCAATATTGGTGAATCGTGGTACTACAGTGTAGAAATTATTTCTGCCTTTGCGGTGGGCGATGGTATCCCTGACCTAATACTTACGCAGGTGGCTTCTCCTAGTGGTTTTATTTCTCAGACGGTCACTTTTTACGATGACACTTGGTCTCCCATTGGAAATGCTGTCAGAGTAGAGACATCTTCAACTAGTGGTTTTGCCTCTCAGATAGCCAGTTACAGATTGGACGTTTATGATACCGATGGGAGTGTTTTTGATATCAATAGCGACCGACCTATTCGCATGGCATCCGTCGAGCTATCTGAATTTGGTATCACTAGCGCAAATGTAGGGCTAGTAGCCCGAATGAGTATCGAGTATTCTTCCGCTGCGGATGCTGCCTTTGTAGCTTACAATACGACTTCCTTTTCGGGGCTATGTACTGATGTGGATACCGATAACGATCTAATTCCCGACCGTCTGGATACCGACTCTGACGGTGACGGCTGCTACGATGCCATAGAAGGTGCTGGTAGTTTTAGCACCGCTAATGTGGACGGTACAGGCGCACTCACCGGTGGAATAGATGCGGATGGTATTCCTAGTATTGCATCTGGCGGACAGGCTACAACCTCTGCCGTAATTGATGCCATCAATACCTTAGCGTGTGGTTGTAAAATCATCAGATCCAATCGTCATATCAGAGGAAGGGTGGTAGGGAATTAAAAGGTTGCTGAGAAAGAATTTATATATTTTAAAATATACGACTTGTTTTTCAGCAATCCCTGACCCAAAGTTTAATGTAAGGAATGGAAAAATAATAAATGCAGTTTTTAACGGTCTATTTCCCGCCTACTCCGCTTGCGGGAAATTTCCTCGTCAAAATTCTACATGTATTAATTTCCCATTCCTAAGAGGCAGTCAGATTTAATTTTCCTGAAAAGGTGCTGATTCTAACTTTCGAAATTCCCACATTAATTTCCTTGCCTTGGGTTGGTGTGTAAAAACTAAATACTGATCGGGTGCTGGATTAAAATAAGAGGGTCTGCCGATAGTCCCTGCCGAATTATTCAAGCCAGAACCCAAAAAGATGACTCCATCTTGAGTAGTGTATTCAAACTCCTTAACCTGTTGTCCAGTATCTCCACCTACGAAGATGACTTGAACACCTCGCCGCTGCACTTTCAAAAAATGAGGGTACATCACCTCCTCAAAAGTGCCCCTTTCCTCACAGCCTACATTATAATTGGGCGCATAAAAATTAAATATTTTTTGCATATCAATTTCATCATTCGCCATCGCATTATTGAGTAAAGCATGGTGGTGAAGCACGATCAGGTGAGACGATGACTGAATGGTATCTGTGACTGCTTTAATTAAATCTAGTTGTCCCGTAAGCACTTCGCATTCGTGGGGCTTGTGGAAATAATCGGGAACACCAAACTCTGTGGTATTTAAGATCAAAAGGGTAAGACCCTCGAAGTGGGTCGTGTAGTAGGTTTTGCGACCAGTTCGACTTTCTATACCCGAAAAATTTCCCCCTTGATCGAGCACATCGCGATTCCAGATCCGATCTTCACG
>JBCCJE010000706.1:0-3649 GCA_039027925.1 Bacteroidota bacterium | reverse complement strand
TTTACATTTTCTACTTGTTCTTTTTCCTTTCTGCTGCGTTGAAAAGCCTCGCCGATGCCCCGCATCGCCTACGTTTTTCGCCTTGCATAAAGAAAAAATAACTGCGCATAAAATGTAAATTTATTAATGCACCATTCCTTAGCAAAAAAAGATTCAGGAAATCCTAAAAAGGTAATTGAGCCAAAGCCAAAAAGCACAAAACCCGTTTGAATTTTAAAACTCAAACGGGTTTTGTATTTTTACTGTTATAAAACTGTTGTTAGGCTAGTATTAATTTTGTAGTTGCATTGTTATAATTATTGCCATTGCCACAAAAATTTATTCCTTCACCAACTCCGCATCTACCAGCATGTATATCAATCTATTGATATCGTCGGAGTTAGTTTGCAATCTTCCTCTCAACGTAACTGCCTCGGCGGTATATTTTACGGGTTCTTTTGACTCAACTTCCATTACTGTTTCGGGCCCTGCTCCACCGCAGAAAAAACACATATTGTAAGGAAAAGCGGAGAAGACAAATTCTTTATGACTTTTATAACCTTCTACGGGAATGATGTAACCTCGGATTTCTATGACCTTATTTTCAAGTGCCTTTACCTCTTTACTGAACACTGGCTTATCCACTTTAAAGCCCATGATCTCATCGTACTCTTTTTTAAAAGTAATTTTGCCTAACGTTTTCCAAGTCTTAGCGGCATCGGAAGGTTCGGTTGGTGCTTTGACTACTTTCTGTTTTGTTCCAGTCTTTTTGGTATCCGTCTGGGCGTGACTTTCCGTAGAAAAAGCAGCTACCAAAAAAAGACTCCACGCTACGATGATTATTTTTTTCATGATAAAAATTTTCTTTATTGATAATTTCGACCCTCACGAATCGCACACAAATATAACGCATTCAAAATTAGCAAGTCATTTAAGAGCTTGTTAAAGTTTCGGAAATATCCGTTCTAAAAGCCTGAATAGCAGGAATGATCGCAGCCAAAAAGCCAATAGCTAAAGCCCCTCCCAGTAAGTAAAATTCTTCTATCAAAAACTGCGTAGCCGAAAAAGCGTAGTGATATTTATCCTGCATTTGTCCTCCAAAAAACGCCATCCCCAAATGACTCAATACTATCCCAATGATATATCCTAAAACCGCTAAGAGTAATCCTTCCAGAACAATTAGGAAAAATAATTTACCGGGAGATGCGCCCATCACTCTCATCAATGCCAACTCATATTTGCGATCTCGCAAAGAATTGAACAGGGAAATGAAAATACTTAGCCCCGAAACTAACACAATGATTAAGGCTAAATTTCTTAAAAAACTTTCCCCAATTGCCATATTATCGTAGAGCTTGTTCAACTCAATGGCGGGAGAAGCTGCTAGTACTTCGGTATTTTCATTGATACCTTTCAGCATGTTGAGTGCTTGATAACTCTTTCGGGTGGACTCCTTAAATTTTAAAAGTAAAGCTGTGATTTCTTCGTCGGGGGATTGTAGCAACCCTTGGTTAGAAAAGTCAACTGCTGCTTGGTCGTGATCGTGTCCCGCGTGGTCGTGATCGGAATGATCGTGTCCTTCGTGCGAGGCGTGATCGTGCCCTGCGTGATTTTCCGAAGCGTGATCGTGTCCCGTGTGGTCGTGATCGGAATGGTCGTGTCCTTCGTGCGAGGCGTGATCGTGCCCTGCGTGATTTTCCGAATCATGATCGTGTCCCGTGTGGTCGTGATCAGAATGGTCGTGTCCTTCGTGCGAGACGTGATCGTGCCCTGCGTGATTTTCCGAAGTGTGATCGTGTCCTGCGTGGTCGTGGTCAGAATGGTCATGTCCTTCGTGCGAGGCGTGATCGTGCCCTGCGTGATTTTCAGCATCGTGGTCGTGGTCAGAATGGTTATGTTCTTCTTCGGTTGAAGTTTCTACCGCTTCCTCTGGCGTACCTTCTTCGTGGGCATGAACTTCCCAAATGCTTTGAGTAGTTGATAAAATCAATTGATCTATCACCGAATTTGATTTTTCAAAAATACCTATTACGGTAAATTGACCATGATCGTGATCGTTCATTCCATCGTTCAAAAAACCGTGGGTAGAATAAAAAGTACTTCCAATCTCTAGTCCCGCAATTCTAGCTACATCTGCCCCGATGGTTGCCTCTAGATTTTTTGACCACAATCCTCCTTTGGCTACTTTGACCCCGTACAAATCTGGATAATCTAAAGTTGTCCCAACGATTCGGAATCCCTTGTAGCTATCTCCGAGGGATAGAGGCACCGCCTTCTCAATTAGAGGATGCTGTGGATTCATAAATGGCTTCACATCTTCAATCAGTACATTTCCCGTAGGATCATCCACGTGGTACATGTTACAAAGTATCATTTGGAGTGGGCTTCCTTTCGCCCCAACTACCAAACTGATGTCCGCAAGATTTTTGTCAAATTTTTCTTGGACTTGTTTTTCAATCAAAAAAATTAAGGAAATCAGTCCTACTCCCAGAGCAAACAAAACCAAGCTGAGCATCATGCTAAGCGGTTTATTTGTCAAATTTTTCCATGCTAATTTTAAATTGCTCATAGCTGTATTTGATTTTTCACTAAATCTTTTAATCGTCCATCGTGGGTTACTATTAGTAAGGTAGCGTCTGCTTCTTTCGCTTGCGTTTCCAAAAGTTCTACCACCTCTTGACAGTTTTTATCATCCAAAGCCGATGTGGGTTCGTCCGCTAGGATCACCGCCGGCTTGTTCACTAAGGCTCTAGCAATTGCCACTCGTTGTTTTTCTCCCTCACTCAGATTATCTGTTTTTGCTTTGAACTTATGCCCCACATTGAGTTTATTCAGTAAGGTATAAATGTAATCTTTATTCACCTCCTGCCCCGCTAGTTGCTGCGCTAGCATCAAATTTTCCTCCACGGTAAGTGCTCTTACGAAGTGTGGCTTTTGAAAAACGATACCGATATTTTTTCCCCGAAATTCGTCTAAGGCGGTAGAGGAGAGTTGGCGAATATTTTTGCCATCAATGATGACCTGCCCATTTTTAGGCTTTCGTAATCCGCCGAGGATGTGAAGTAAAGTGGTTTTACCACTTCCCGATTGTCCGAGGAGAAGCCATTGCTCGCCTTTCTGACAATCAATATCTGGAAAACTCAATTGGTGTTTTCCGTCGTAGGTGAATTGTAAATCTTTGGTTTGTAGCATAGCGTAAAAACTTACGAATTGTTTTTTGCTTTAGTTTTTGTGAAAAAAAGAAGAGAGCAAAGGAATCACTTTGTTGAGAGATAAGAGACCAAGCACGATGAATGAGCAGCTAATCTTTTTCTTCCTAAACATTGCTCGCCTCCGCCCAAAAAAAAGTATAACAAAAATTTAACAAGTTGTCTCACAGAAGTGCCGCCCCGAATACACCTGCACTATCTCCTAATTTTGGTTTTAAAAATACCGTATCAAAACGATTATTGAAAATATATTTTTTCACTTCTTCGACACCTTCTGTGTACAATAAATCAACATTGCCAACCCCTCCCCCTAGTACAATAGCATCAGGATCAAGAATGTTGATGATGTTGGCAATACCTTTTCCAAAAAATTCTAACAATCGTCTTACAGTTTTAGCGGCTGCGCCATCGTCGCCCCTGTGATACGCTTCTACGATGTCCCGCAAAAGTTTATGCTCTCC
>JBCCJE010000705.1:0-3653 GCA_039027925.1 Bacteroidota bacterium | reverse complement strand
TTTCAATGCTGCTTACTGCTTGCAATTCGAAGTACGAAAAAGGAACTTTTGGTTACAACTTACAACGCCTACAACCCATCGAGGGTATTCAGGTACTGGAAAGTGATAGTGCCATGATCGCCGTATCGGGAGTCTATCAAGGAAGAATTTTTTTAAGTTCTGCCAAAGAGAGAACTGGTAAAAGCTACGGATGGGTCAATTGGAAAGTCATCGAAAAGGGAGAACACGCCACTTCCATCGCGGGGTTGGGCGGGGAGAGTCGCATTTGGTTTGCGCCCGAATGGGGTCCTTTCGCACTTTTCTTTCCCGCAGGCGTCGAGCAAGATAATGAAACGATGGAAGTACCCTACGACTTGAATAACAAGAAATTTACAAAAATTAGGGCTAGCGAAAATACATTGACCTACGGGGGGGCAATGCAATTAAAAAATGACGTAAACACTACCTTTGACCTCAACGTAGAAAGAACGATTCAACTTTTTTCGAAAAAGGAAATCGAGGAAAAATTACAGATAGACCTATCCAACAAAGACATTGCTTCCGTCGGTTTTAGCGCAGCTACTACCGTCACCAACATCGGTGACGAACAATTTACTAAAGCCAAAGGGTTGATCGCACTCTGGGAGTTGGGGTGTATGCTGACCTCGCCCGATACCAAAGTCATCATTCCGCTGAGCCAGCCAACTGATTCCATCACACCTTACTTTACGCCCATCGGCAATCGGATGATGATAAAAGATAGCGTAGTATTTTATAAGGCCGACGCTCGAGGATTAAATAAAATTGGTGTGCTCCCCCAATTTTGTACCGACGTGATGGGCAGTTACGATCCTTCTCAGCAGTTGCTCAATATTGTTACCTTTAATTTTGAAAAAGACTCCCTGTACGTGAATTCTGTTCCCAAAAATACCACGCCATTCCGAGGGGATGTTATCAATATTTTCAACGGGGAAGTGACCTCTAATTTTAACTTACCCTTTTTTGAATTTGAGTCGGCCTCTAGTGCCAAGGCATTGAAGCCACTAGAGAAGATATCTCACGAGCAGACCACCTACCATTTTGAAGGGAACGAGGAGGTTTTAGAATCCATCGCTGTGAAAGTACTGGGAGTGAGTCTAAAAAATATTCCTGAATTTTAAGCGTCCTTAACGCTGACTTTTAATAAAATTATTATGATAAAAAATTTATTTCTCTGTTACCTACTCCTTGCGCTGGTCGCTTGTTCTAATGCGGATAAACCCAACCTTGCTGTTCCTGCCACCCTCGAAGATCAACCTGTCAATTTTTCGTATAGAGTAAATGGAACCCCCTTGAAGCAACTGCACCTAGAAGTCGAGAGTGCAAGTGGTTACTCCAACTTGACTTTAGCCGAGGGCGCAAATGTATTGTTAGATAATTTGGATATTCCCGATTCGGGGTCGTTTAGTTTTGACTTGCTGGTGGATTTTGGTTCGTTGGGAAGTAAAGATTTAGAATTCAGAAAAATCGGAGGGGATCTGATTATTCAAAAAATGACGTTTTCGGATGTTGAAGATTTTCCAATGCCCGTGTTCAAGGATATTTCGGAAGCATCGGGACTCCTTACCGAGCCGAGTTGGAAATACGGAGGCCCCACCGTAGCTGACATAGATAATAATGGCTACTACGATGTCATCCTCAATAACCACGATAAAATCCCTACTCAACTTTTTTTACAACAAAAAAAAGGTAAACTCACCGAACAACAACTCTTCCCCTCAAGGGCTGATTTTCACGGTACGGCTGCGGGCGATTACGACAACGATGGCGACCTAGATATTGTCAACTCCATCGGAGGAGGCAACGGTACCAATCCTAAACCTCCTTTTTTTCTAAAAAACGAAAGAGATAGTTTTCCCATCCGAACTAAAGAAGTGGGGATTATCCAAGGTGCAAGGGGGCGTTCCGTACGGTGGATTGATGTGGACTTGGATGGCGATCTCGATCTCTTTGCCGCGAATGCGGCAGGCATAAACTCTACGGACAGTGTACAGCATATTTTTTATGAAAATAAAAATGGAAAATTTGAAAATAGAAGAAGTGCAGGCATCGAAAATGCAGATGCCGAAAGGGTACTAGTGACCGACTTGAACAATGACCAAAAGGCTGATCTCGTGATGTACTCCCCCCTCTCCATTTGGTTGGGAAATGGTGATTTCACTTTTACCGATGTAAGCAGCGATTGGTTACCTACCGAAAATCAAGAGCTAGATTTTATCTCCGCCATCACGGACATTGACCTCGATAACGACGGCTACCTCGATCTTTATATCGCTAGGGGAAAAACCCATTATCAGATGGCCAATAAGTCGTTAGATTTTAATCCTAAAACTGGTCGGATAGATATTCGGGATGAAGGTAACAAAGCTATTACAAAAATGAAATTCGAAGCGGAAAGCGATATCGTGCTCTCGGATATTTTTCTTTGGTACAGATTATACGATGGTGGATTTCCCATTTTTGTCGGAGAAAATAAAGATACCTTCAACCTCGCAGAGCAGGAAAAATTAGTAGTCACTCCCGAAATGGCAGCCGGCTGGCCAAGTAGCCGAACGGAAAATGGATGGTACTTGGGCTACCTCGGTGAGGATCAATGGGAAATGGAATGGATCAGAAATAAGCCGATTTACTGGGGCGTCCGAATTTCTATTGATGGAGTGAAAAGCGTTACCCCCGTTGACTGGAATCCTCAAAATAGAAACGTTCAGGATGTCTTGTTAAAAAATGAGAACGAGAAGTTAGTGGATGTTTCTAGCGAATGGAATTTGCCGAAAGGCGGTAATCATTGGGGGGTGACTCGGGGAGATTTTAATAATGACAGCTTTGAGGATTTGTTTGTCTATCGTTTTGGAGGATTGAAGTCGAGGTACGCTGATTGGTTACTGATGAATACGGGGCAGGGGCGCTTTGAAATGACTACTTCCCACGCTGCCAAAGATATCGAGGACGAAGGGCACGGAGATATGGGGCAAGCCTTTGATTTTGAGCTGGATGGGCAAGTGGACTTGTTGAGTGGAAGTGATGATCCGGGTAAATGGTATTTGTATAACAATAATCTTACAAATAATAATAATTTCGTTTTAGTGAGGGTAGGCTACAGTCCAGAAAGTAATATTGACCCTTACTCCGCCGTGGTCATCGTAGAAACACCAACGACCACTTACCGAAAGAGAGTAGGCTCGGCGGGAGAAATTCATTCACAAAGTTTGTTGAATAATGTCCATTTTGGTTTAGGCAAAACCGATACAATTAAAAAGATAACGGTAAAATGGCGAAATGGCGAAGCGTTGGTTTTTGAATATTTGATGGTGAATGCGTTGTATGAATTTCCTAGGGTAAACAACTGACTGAGGCGCAGTTGGTAATTCTTCATTTATTTTGGTGGTGGTTATCCTCAACATTTTTTAATCTCAAAGAGATGAAAAGATTGTAGTCACCAGCAGAACATTCAAGTTTAATGTTTCTACGCAATTCATCGCATTTGCTGAAAGACGATTATTTATTTATTGAAAAATATTTCCATTCCTAAATCAGCATTTACTAGCCCCAAGCTATGTTTGTTGTGTTTAAGTCCAAAAGTGGTAATGAATACGATTTGAATTTGTTTTTTGGGTTTAACCGTTTCTTGAAAAATC
>JBCCJE010000704.1:0-3655 GCA_039027925.1 Bacteroidota bacterium | reverse complement strand
TCTAACGCAGATTAGTTATGATCCTTATGATTTTTATGATCTCACCGAGGTATCGGGACAGGCTTATGATTTCCCCAAGACCTCAGGGTGGGTTTACGATTTTACAAAACTCCCTACTTGATCTTCATTAGTTCATTTGATAAATTAGCAATAGACCTCACAGGATCATTAAAATCAAAATCAACTTTCAGATCAACGGTCTTACCCAACCACTTTGCGGTTACTTTTAACTTCACCGCACCTCCACTCAGTAAGCCTAGCTTTCCTTCAAACGTAGCACTCTTGATATCAATCATGCCTTTTGTTCCATCTTTTAAAATCCAAGTGACCGCACCACCGCCAATACCCAATCCTTTTTGCACGACCTGAATGCCTCCCTTGGCTGCTTGCACACTTTTCAAAGCTACTTCCTTATTAGCTTTTAATGCTATCACCTGCGGATCGGCATCAGGACTTTTGTTCACCCACGCCAGCGCATCACATCCTTTTTTAGCGACTTCCAATGCACCCAAGGCAGTTAACTTAGAGGCTTCCGTAGCTGCGATTTTGGTACCGTACCAAGCTCGCTTAGGATCAAGGGCATGTAAGGATTTTAAAGTCTTCTTTAATTTACTGATCTCTTTGTTCAGCTTACTGACTTCTTTTTGCGCAGCGGTCAATTTCTTTTTGGCAGCGTTGTACGCCTTGCGTTTGCCCGCTTGCTTCTTTTCGATTTCTTTCTTCTTGGCTTTGATTTTTTTGTCCCATCCTTTTACCGCTTTTTCAGCTTGCGCTAAATTATTGTAGGCAACTTGCAATTTGGAAACGCCACCTTGGGTTGATTTTTGGACAAAGCCAGCAACGTCTTTTTGGATAAAATTCATAAAGTCATTTTTCAATCTTACCTTCACGTACATCTCTTCTGCTTTCGTCATATCTCCCCCTTTGGCAGTAATGTCACCTTCGAAGAGATGAAAGATTTTTCCACCTACCATGAACTGAAATCCATTTTCCATGATGTGAATATCCGTAACTGCTTGTACGCCTAGTAAGCTCACTTCGCCATTCACGGCAAACTTCATCGTATGGCTTTTTCTCAAATCAATGATAAATCCCGGTCGGTCATTTCCGTTTGCTCCTCTCAGCTTAAATATTTTTCCTTCAATGGCATCGCACGAACCGTTTGCCATGATTCCATTGGTGTAGTCAATATCAAATCCGCCTTGGATATTGAATCCCGCCACGCTCATTTTGCCACCTGCCCTAAATCCGGGATCGTAATTTTTTTCTAAAACCTGAATCGCCGTAGGTACGACCTCTAGATGGACATCTTGGAAGTAAGTCGCTTGCAATGCTTTTTTCATGTCCTTGGGAATTTTTCTTTTGATCTTTTTGTCCATCAGCATATCCACAAAATCCCAAAGTACAATCTCATTAAAACCCGCTGACAACATGCACTTGGAAGGATTGCGAGTATCAAAAGCGATGGCAGCATTGCCTTGAAATTTTCCAATCTTAATTTTCCCCGCTAAAGCAATGTTAGGCAGTAGTACGGGCGCAGTCGTAAAACTTGCTCCCATTTGCATCCCTACGTTACTCACTCGCAATCCTCTTGCGCCGAGTGGGTCGTGCCAGTCCCCTTTCATCATGGCTAGAAAATTAATGGTTTGATCGGAAAGTACTAATTCTACGCCTCCTTTGAATTTTAATAAATCTTTATCTACCTGCGTATCCATTACCCCTAACAATGAAATTGCAAAATTTTTAGGAGATGGTTTTAACCGAAAAACAACGCCCGTCAACTTGGAAGATTTCCCTAAATCAATATCGGTATCAAGGTGAGCATCCAGGTTGATGTGATCCAACTTACTTGTCAAAGGAGAACTCACGATCAGGTTTTTTACACCAATCAAATGTTCTATTTTTAGTTTGGTCAAATCTAACTTGGCGACCATGCTACACCCTTTTTTCAAAGCAGTTGACATTTGCGAAAGACTAGGAATCTTTGAGGTCGTCTTCTTATCTTTTTCCTCGGAAGTGATGACAATCTTTTGTCCACTCAAATCCACCGCATCCAAAAACTTCAACTTTTTATTGATCTTGGAAAGTTTAAAATCCTTAGGTGACGTGATCGTTACGACGTATTCCTTTTTCTTTTTTCTTTTCTTTTTGGTCTGATGCAACCATACTTCTACGTTTCCAAAATTAGAAGTAGAAGTGATCGTCAACCAATCTTGGTAAGGCGCTACCGTCAACGTAGCCGCATCCAAATTCAAATTGAAAATATTATTAGGCACAGAAATTCCTCTAATACTTTTTTTACCTACTAATTCTCTTAAACTACTTTTCAAATTTAGATTTCCTGTTTCTGCGATCAATTGAAGCTCTTCTTTTTTACTCCTCAATTGAGCACTCAAATTCAAGGTCTTCCCCATTAATTTAGTCACCCCAGTAAGGGTGCTATACATTTTCCTTTTGTTCTTTTCAGAAGGATTGTCTATTTGGAAGATCACTTTGATTTGTTCCATTTCTACATGAGCAGCAGAAAACAATTCCCAATTTTTCAAGGCATTGAATCCCAAGTTGAATTGCTTTACCTTTTTGTTTTCTTTGGAAAAATGAAAACTAAAGTGCTCCAAATAAACACTCTTCTTGATGGCATCGGGAATTAAGTCTTGCAGATTTTTCCCAGCCATATTCACTAGCTGACTATTCGTAACTGCGACTTTGGAATTGAGGGGCATCGTCGCCTCGAAGAAGCCAATCTTTTGATCGCTCTCATAGCTTACCGTAAAGCCCACGCCAGATTTGTTGAAAAAAGTACCCGTACCCGTTAGTTGTTTTTCAGAAGTATTAACATCCAACTGTTCGATAGAAAAGGACGAGCTTCCTAAGGCTTGATTGAGTTGTACTCGAAGGGTCTCTTCCCAATCTAAATCTACTTGGTGTGCCCAAGTCGTTTGTAAAAAAAGGAGGCAAGTCGCTGTTAAAATTAATTGGATCGTTTTCATGATATTGGATTTTGAATGTTTGTCAAATGGGATGTTCTGACTCCATATATCATGGGGTGAGGAAAGGTTACCCTTTTGAGGGAAGATTTTTTGTTGTATAAAAAGGGCGTTTTGTTTTGTTAGGTTGTTGGGGTTTTGTAGATTTGATTTAAATGAATAATGTAATATGCTTTAAGTTCAGCACTTTTTCTTAGAATTATAAAAATCTAAAGTGGATTTTTAAAAAGCGTAATTGCAAAATACTGATAATCAAAGATTTATAATTAAATTAAGAAACTGTAGACATAAATCATAGTCACGCATATGCTTGAATAAAGTAGTTCGCTAGTATCAAAAAAAAATCAAAAAACAATAACAATGAAACAAAATTTAATTTTCACCTTAGTTTTTTTTAATGTAATTAGTTCTAGTTTATCAATTCTTAATGCGCAAATTTTCAATAACGGAAAATATCAGATGACTGTAATTGACAATAATTCTGTAGAGATTATAGTTGAACCAAAAACCAAAGGAGTATCAGGGATACAAGATGCTGTAAAGGTCTGTTGGAAAAAGAGTAATAAAGTTGGATTAATATGCTATATAAATCAAAAAATATTTATGTGGCAAGATTATGAAATTTTAAGTAATGGAGGATTTAAATTTAGAATAAAAGGATTAACGAG
>JBCCJE010000703.1:0-3661 GCA_039027925.1 Bacteroidota bacterium | reverse complement strand
TAGAGGCAATTCCTAATATTGTATAAAAAATAATATTAAAGTTTGAAAATCTAATCCCGCTGCTCCTAATTTTTACACCACCTTGCTGCCTTTAAAACAAAAATAAAAGTAGCATGACTAAATACCCCGTCGTTCCCGGAAAAGGTTCGAACTCCCTCCGAGCTCAGCAAGATAGAATTGATTTTTTGAAGGACATAGGTATTGACATCCCGTTCATTGCGGATGCTAGAGTTGACGATCAAATTCAACATAATATTGAATCTTACATCGGTTCGGTAGAAATTCCTCTTGGTCTGGTTGGTCCGCTTTTGATGAATACCCAAGGAGTGCAAGAATTGGTGTACGCGCCTGCGGGTACCCTCGAAGGTGCGCTAGTGGCGAGTATGAATCGGGGCGCAAAAGTGGTGAGCCATAGTGGGGGCTTTAATGCTGTACTCCTTCATCAGCGAATGGTACGTAGTCCTATGTTTATTTTTAAAAATCTGGAGGAATGTGTCGTTTTTAAAAATTGGGTTACTCAACGATTTTACGAAATCAAATCCATCGCAGAACGCTATTCTAACCACGCTAGCTTGCAAGAAATCCAGCCCATCATTGCTCACCGTAGCGTTCACCTCAAAATGATTTATCAGACGGGCGATGCTGCTGGTCAAAATATGACCACTACTTGTACTGCGAATTCTATCCGCTGGATATACGAAAATTTCACTAGAGCGTACGCCATCGAGCCCGAGCAAATGGTAATAGAAGGGAACGCCGCATCCGACAAAAAAGTCTCTCATTTTTCCATACAGCAAGGTCGGGGCATCCACGTGGTGGCAGAGTGCGAACTGACGGATCAAGCCATCGAACGTATCCTCCGAGTCAAATCAGAAGACATGCTGACGGCACTTCAGCAGTCCCAAACAATGAGTAGGATGGATGGGATGATTGGATATAACATTAATATTACAAATGCGCTAGCCGCCGTCTTTGTTGCGACGGGGCAGGACTTGGCGAGCATTCACGAATCGGGAGTTGGCATTTTGAATATGGAAAAAACGGAGCGTGGGGTTTACTGTACGTTGCATCTGCCGGCGTTGACCATCGGAACCGTAGGCGGAGGTACCCAACTGCTTCGCCAAAAAGAAGCCTTACGGATGATGGATTGTGCTGGCAAAGGGAAGGTAGAGCGTTTTGCAAAAATAATAGCAGGCCTAGCGTTGGCTTTGGAGGTTTCCACTTTTGCGGCTATCGTTGGTGGACAATTTGCCAAAGCTCACGAAAGTATGGGAAGAAACAAGCCAAAAAACTGGCTCACGAAAGGAGAAATTGATTTTGATTTTTTAAAGAATGCACTCAACGAAGACTACCAAAACCAATTCAAAGGATTTTATTTTTTGGAAAAAAAATTAGTAGATAATGGCTTAATCATCAACTTGACTAGTCGGGTTAACAATAAACTTACGGGATTCATCCCACTAGAATTACAACTCAAAAACAAAGCGCACTTTCAGGTCAGAGATCAAAAGGTATTGCTAAAAAGTAAACCATTGGATCGGGAAGTCATTCGGGGATTGCGAGTTATGTCGGCGTCAATTGATCCCAATTTATCGGACTTATTTTTAGAATACCAAGACCACCTTGAATTTAAAAATTGCCACCTCAAAGAGCTTTTGCTGTATCGCTTACTCGACGAGGGAGGACTTGAAATTACGCCACGCTATTTTGGAAACTACGTTGAACGAGAGCGAGAGATTTACATTTTACTCATGGAATTATTGGAGGAGAAAAAATTAAAAATCTTCAATGCCGAAAATACACCAAACAGTTGGGATACTCATTCCATCCAAAATGTTATCCAAACAATTCACAGGGTACATCATTTCTTTTTAGATTTTCCGATGGAAAAAATGTGCTGTTCTATCCCCGCCTTTGCACCTTGGAAAGCCAAGCCACTTTATCTCAAGCTAATCGAGCTTATCGCTAAAGATTATCATGATGTCTCGTGGAGACATCTTATTCCTCAATTGAGAAAATTCGTTGATGAACTAGAAGGAGATCACCAAAAAATAGAACTTCCAAAGACGATCATCCACAACGACTGTAACCCTCGCAATCTAGCCGTACGCACCAATGATGTGGTTTGTATTTACGATTGGGAACTTGCTGTTAAAAATTTTCCCCACCGAGACATTGTAGAGTTTTTGAGTTTTTCCCTACCATTAAATTTTTCTGTAAATGTATTGTTACGTTTTTTGGAGTTCCATTTTTCGCTCCAAGAAAACGACAACAAATGGACGGAATGGAAAAAAGGATACAGCTATGCTTTGAAGGAATTTTTGGTTACGAGAGTCACTTTTTATTTGGCTGGAAAAATAGTTTTGAACCACGCATTTGCCGAGCGGGTATTTTTAAATGCCTTGCGTATGCTTGATATTTTAAATGAAAAATCTTGTTTGTAAGATGGAAAAGTATTTAGCTCATATTTTTATCCCGATGATTATCTCGAATGTGTTGCACATGCTCATCGTCAAAAAAGATGTTCTTGCTTCCTTGGCTAGATCCATTTCTATTGTCCTTTTTGGAAAAAATAAGACGTGGCGAGGTATGGTCGTAGTTCCCATTATCAATGGTATTTTCTTTTTGATCGTCAATATTATTTATCCCGTTTTTAAATGTGGTCAAGCATTTTTGGTAGGGTGTCTGCTCGGTTTGGCGTACGTAATTTCGGAGTTACCCAATTCCTTTTTTAAAAGAAGACGGGGCATTGCGGCGGGGCAGCAGGCTAAAAAACACACTTGGCTATTCATGCTATTGGATAAATCTGACTCGGCGTTGGGCGTCAGTTTGGTAAGTAAATTTCTGTTGGAATTGACTTGGACGGAAACCCTACAATTATTTTTTACGGCTATGGGCGTTCATATTTTTTTCTCGTGGCTACTCGTCCAAATTAAAGTAAAAGAACGATTCTGAAAATCTTAAACATCTTTAATCATGGCAAATCCAGTAAAAAATCAAAAGTACTTTATGCTGAAAAATATTCCATTGAACATCCCAAATCTGCTTTCCCTTTATCGAGTCTTCATGTTTCCAGTCATTCTTTTTACACTTTTTGAAGCACACGAGATACTGTTTGTTTGGCTCATTTGTATCAATCTTATTACAGATATTTTGGATGGTTGGATCGCTAGGCGGTTGGATATGCAAACGGAGATTGGCGCAAGAATTGACTCCATTGCGGATGTAGGTACTTACATTGGGGCATTGATTGGAATTTTTGTTTTCAAATACAAAGCCTTCGAGCCACACATCCTTCCTTTTTATATTTTCATTGGCTTATTCTTGATGACCAACGTAGTGAGTTGGTTAAAATTTGGAAGATTTCCGAGTCTCCATTTATATTCCTCAAAAGTAGGCGGCTACATTCAGGGCTTCTTCTTTTTTACTGTTTTTGTCTTCGATTTTTATGCACCTTTTTACTACGTGGTGGTTATGTGGGGAATAGCTGCTTTCATCGAGTCAATCATTATCCAATTGATTTTAAAGGAAATGAGATCCAACGCAAAAGGACTTTACTGGGTTTTGAAGGATTTGAAGAGGTAGGGCATTTTAGCAGTAATCAACTTATTCGTTTTTTAGTCATTGGCTCAGTCGTACTGATATTTTCACTCTAGTTTTT
>JBCCJE010000702.1:0-3662 GCA_039027925.1 Bacteroidota bacterium | reverse complement strand
TAAATTGTTCAATTTGGGTCGATTATTTCTTCTTTTTTCAATATAAAAAAATCGTAGCATAGTCCTTCTACGCCTAGATTTTTTTATGAAGAAAAAAGAAAAAAGAAGCAGCCAAATTGGATGATTTATTCTTTTCTATTGTCTAAAACCCTAGCCAGTATTTTTTGGGCTAGGGTTTTTCTATGCTTTCAGTACCGCTCGGTTCTCTTATCTCTTTTGTACGATAAACTTCCGCAACCAAACGTGCTCCTCCGTTTGTACCTGAATAAAGTACATCCCATTCGTGAAGTCGGTGACGTCCATTTCTATTTTATCATTTGAAATATTTTCTACTTCGTTTTCTAACAATACATTTCCAATAGCGTCTTGGATGATTATTTTAAAATCAAAAACACCCAGTAGGTCAAAATCTAAAAATAGATTTTCCTCCGTAGGATTAGGATACAGGCGTATATTTTTTTCCAACAAAAGATCATCATTGGAGACCATGATGCCAACTGTTACTTCGGCGGTAATCACTGCACAACCATTTGCATCGGTGATGGTCAAGATATACATACCACCCGCTAGTTGCGTAGGATCTTCCTCCTGCGATATTTCATTTCCATCCAAAGTCCAACTGGTAGCGTAGGGCGGTACACCCCCCACAATAGTGACTTCGATGCCCCCGTCGTTGGCACCAGCCCCTGTCTCGTCGGTAATGTTATCAATAGTTATCGCTAGCGGATCGGGTTCGTTGATTTCAACGGAAGAGGTAGTCGTACAGCCCAAATCGTCGGTGATAGTGACGGTGTAAGTACCGGGAGCTAGATTGTCTATTTCCGTCCCTGTAGCATTATTACTCCATGCGTAAGTAAAATTGGGATTGCTCCCCTGAGCATTCACCGAGGCCATCCCTAAATTATCACCCGCACACGGCGAGTCTGTTCCTACGATGTCCGAAGTTAACGTGTGCTCAATGTTGATGACAAAGTCACAGGTTGTTTCATTACCCGAATCATCGGTGGCGGTGATGGTGATAGTCGTTTCGCCAAAGGGGAAAGTACTCCCCGTCAGTGGCCCCGAAATATCAAAAGTAACTGCGCCACAATTATCAGCCACTATCGGCGCACCGTACGTAACAATGCTCGTGCAGGCATCTACCACAATGTCCGTTGGGCAGACAATCGTCGGTGGCGTGTCATCTATCACCGTGACACTGACGGTGGTGGTACTTTGATTATTGGCAGCATCCGTCACGGTAAGCATCACGGGGTTGACCCCTACGTTGGAGCAATCGAAAGAGGAAATATCAACACTCAAATTGACCATACTACACTCGTCCGTACTACCATCATCAATCATCATAGGCGTAATCGTTGCAGTTCCGTTTGTGCCCAAACTAACGGTGATGTCTTGACCGATAGCCGTTGGGGCAGTTACGTCGGTCACGCCAATTTCGATAGTCTCTATCCAAGTACAATTTCCACCATCGGTAATGGTTACGGTATAAACGCCGGGCAGTAGGTCGGACTCCGTAGCGGTCGTTCCGCCGTTTGACCAATTGTAGCTAATAGGCAGATTTCCCCCCATCGCAGTTAAGGTGGCTACCCCGTTAGCTACGTCGGCACAGGAGGCATTGGTGATAGCTGCGGTTGCCATCAGGGCACATCCAAACTGAACTACTTCGACAGTTTCGATGCTTTCGCAACCATTGCTATCCGAGACCGTCACGGTGTAAGTACCGGGCGAAAGATTAGAAATGGAAGCCGTAGTAGCATTGTTATTCCAGAGGTAGGTATAGTTTCCACTCCCTCCTGATGGAGTTGCCGTGGCTGTTCCGTCGTTGGCATTGGCAGCCGTTTCGTCAGTTGAGAAGGTGTTCGCCGATATTTCATCGGGTTGAGTAATATTAAAAATGACATCGCCAGTACAGCCATTGCCATCCGTGATGGTCAAGGTAAATAACCCCGCTCCCAATCCAGTAAGTGGTAAGGTAGTTTCTCCGTTGGACCACAAATAAGTATAGCCGGGTGTTCCTCCTTGAACATTGATGTCAATGACACCATCAGTATCTCCGAAGCATTCTAGTATCGTATTCAGATCATTACCGGGCGAAATGGCTAACGGTGCAGGTTCGTTGACAGTTACCGTACCGATGAATGGGCAATTGTTGGCATCCGTTACCGTGACGGTGTAAGTGCCACCTTCGAGGTTGGAAATCGTAGCGGAGGTTGCTCCGTTAGACCATGCGTAGGTGAAGGGCGCTGCTCCCGTTCCGAGATCAACATTGACACTAGCCGAACCATCAGCATCTCCATTACACAAAATAGCAGTAGCACTCGCCGTAGCGTTGATGGTACAGTTAAAACCATTTACCGTCACGGATTGGGTCGCTGTACACAAGTTGGCATCCGTAACCGTCACGGTATAAGTGTCGGGAGCTAGACTCGAAATCGAAGCGGCAGTAGCGCCAGTACTCCAAAGGAAAGTGTAGCCTGATGTTCCTCCCGTGGGAGTAGCGGTGGCTGTTCCATCGTTGACGCCATTAGCAGTCACATCTGTTGAGGAGGCATTTACGTTGATTGCTGAGGGTTCGTCAATTTGGTAGCTCACCGTGGAGGTACACCCATTCGCATCGGTGATCGTAGCGGAGTAATTACCCGCCGCTAGATTCGTATTAGTTCCATTGGCGTAGGTGAGACTGTAAGGTAGTGTTCCGCCCGTAGCGTTAATGGTGACTGATCCGTCAGAACCTCCATTACAACTCACATCGGTAATATCGGGATTGGAAAGTAACTCGTCGGGTTCGATAATAATGATGGTTTCGGTAGCAGGGCAGTTGTTCGCATCAGTAGCTGTCACGGTATAAGTGCCAGCGAGGACTCCCGAAATGGTAGGTGTGGTAGCGCCGTTGGACCAACTGAACACAACGGGGGAGGCGGCGTTGTTGAGTGAGGCGGTGGCACTTCCCGTTTCCCCAAAACAATTGGGGGCTATCACGGAGGTACCCAAACTCACAGCACAATTGAATGAACCCACAATAACGGATTGCATCGCAGTACAGTCGTTGGCATCAGTAATCGTCACGGTGTAAGTGCCGGGAGCAAGTCCCGAAATCGTTGACGTAGTGGCGGAAGTACTCCAAAGAAAGGTGTACCCCTGCGTGCCACCAGAAGGATTGGCGGTAGCTGTTCCGTCATTGGCTCCAGCGGCTGTTTCGTTGGTTGCGGTAGCGTTGGGCAATAAATTATTGGGTGCGGTGATGGTAACAGATTCCATTTGAGTACAATTGTTAGCATCCGTTGCCGTCACGGTGTAGGTGCCCGCAGGGAGGTTGGAGATGGTTTGTCCATTCCCACCATTAGACCAAGTGTAAGAAAAATTACCATTGCCAACGCTGGCGTTGGCAGATGCAATACCATTGTTATTTCCCACACAATCAATATTCGTGGAGGTCAAATTGAGGGTGATCGCATTGGGTGCGGTGATGACGACAGATTCGGTTTGAGTGCAATTGTTAGCATCCGTTGCTGTCACGGTGTAAGTGCCCGCAGGGAGGTTGGAAATGGTTTGTCCGTTCCCACCGTTAGACCAAGTGTAAGAAAAATTACCGTTACCACCGCTGGCGTCGGCAGATGCAATACCATTGTTATTTCCCACACAATCAATACTCGTGGAGG
>JBCCJE010000701.1:0-3673 GCA_039027925.1 Bacteroidota bacterium | reverse complement strand
GCCGTGAACCAAAGTACCCTCCCAAAATAGTATTCAGTACGTAGAAGTCACAGTAATCAGGGTGGCTTCGATTGAATAATCTACACCCCATTCTGATTGCCGTCTGCAAAGCATCGGGAAAAGTTATCCTTACCTTTTGTGGCAAATCTGATGGTTCGGATAGGTTGGCTTTTACGATGGTCTTCTTCGTTAATTTTTTTCCAATAAACTGATTGATAAGTTGGATGACCTTAGTAGAAGTTTTTCCGCTAACTACGATTAGGCAGTTCCCCGCGTGGAAGTTTCTTTCGAAGTGATGTTGCAATGCTGATCGAGTCAGATGGTCGTAAGTGGATTGTTGGCTATTGTAGCCGTAGGGATGGTCCGACCCAAATATTTTTTCCGTGACCGTTCGGTAGGCAACTACATCATTTTTGGTCAAATCCACCTGTAGCCTTTGCTTGTTATTTCTTTTAAAAATTTCCAGTTCGTCTTCTGGAAAAGCGGGTGCCATCAAAATATCCGAAAGCAATGCGAGGAGTTTTTCAAAATGCTTGGTAAGGCTGTACAAAACGATATTGGAAGTATCCAAGTTGACGGGTACAGAAAGTGTACCTCCGTAAAAATCTACCGTCTCATGGATCTCTGCTGCTCGTTTGGTAACAGTACCCTCACGTAACAACGCCGCCGTAGCGCGAGCCACCAGTCGCTGGTGCTCGTAGGGACGACCCGCTCGGAATACCAACTCTATTTTCAATATCTCCTGTGTGCCCATATTGATTTCATACACAGGAATTCCGTTGTCCAAAACGTGTTGGTGAAAGTTTGGAATTTGAATATCAAAAGTCTCTTTGATTGGAGGTCGGATTGATCTATCTGGCATTTGCTTTTGTTTAGGAATTATAAAAAGAACTCGGCTCAAAATAGCCTATCCAGAAAGTGCGCAAATGTACTATTTTTTGGTAAAAATCCTCCAACGAAAAGAGGAACGAGTAGGAGATATTTTCGATTAGTAAGACATTATTTTCGTATAGAGTTATCCACATTATGTGGATTAATTATTGGAAAAATATGATTCCAAACTTGTACTTTTGCGGACTGTTGAAAAAAGAGATAATTGTACTCAGCCCCCAACGTTTTGGGACATTTAGTCCCCAAGGTCTTGAGGCAATCAATCCCCGAGGTTTCGGGACAGGCATTCAATCATTCACTCATTCAATCCTCCACTATGAAATTCAGCGTATCCTCCTCCGATTTATTGAAGCATCTCCAGATAGCTAGTGGTGCCATTGGGTCTAACCCCGTATTACCGATTCTCGAAGATTTTTTATTTACCATAGATGGCAGAACGCTAACCATTGCGGCTACTGATCTTGAAACTTCTATCATCACTACGGTTGACGTCAATGCCGATAGCAACGGTGTAGTAGCTGTGCCCGCAAGGATATTGTTAGATACGCTGAAGGAGTTGCCAGGGCAGCCTGTGACATTTAATGTGAATGAGGATAACTTCGGTATTGAGATCACCTCGGCTTACGGTAAGTACCGATTGGCGGGAGAAAACGGAGAGGATTTTCCCAATATTCCGCAGCCCGAAGAAGTGGACACCGTGAGCATGAATTCCAGTATGTTGGGAAAAGCCATCAGCAAAACTTTATTTGCCACTAGCAACGATGATCTTCGTCCTGCGATGACAGGAGTTTACCTGCAAGTAGATTTTAATAAATTGACCTTCGTGGCTACGGATGCACACAAGTTGGTCAAATATACTTTTTCGGAAGTCACCAGCGATGTATCTACTTCGTTTATTATTCCTAAAAAAGCACTGAGCCTTCTGAAAGGATCACTACCGAGCGACGAAGATTTAAAACTTTCTTTTAATAATTCTAACGCCTTTTTTACGGCGGGAAATATTCATCTGGTGTGTCGGCTGATTGATGCGCGCTACCCCGACTACAATGCGGTGATTCCGACAGATAACCCCAACACGCTAGCGGTGGCTAGAGGGGATTTTCAAAATTCACTAAAGCGCATTGCCATCTACGCCAACAAAACTACTAACCAAGTCATCCTCAAAATTACGGATAGCAGCCTGACGGTTTCTGCTCAGGATTTGGATTTTTCTAACGAGGCTACGGAACAACTACCCTGCAACTACAACGGTGAGCCTTTGACAATAGGCTTCAATGCCAAATTCCTTATCGAGATGCTCAATGTCCTCGAAACGGACGAAGTCAAAATGGAACTTGCCTCCTCTTCACGGGCGGGTATTTTGCACCCTACGGAGTCTCCCGAGGGCGAAGATATTTTGATGCTTGTGATGCCGGTGATGCTGAGTAACTAGGGTGATTATGAATTAAAGATTATGAATTAAAGATTATGAATTATGAATTAATGATGCCCCTATCGTATTCTTGGGAAAGGATTAATTGATCCTATGAACCGAGAGTTCTTCCTCAATATCATTTTTCTCATCTCCATTAATCTTCTGATTAAGCCCTTTTATGTTTTTGGAATTGATAGAACTGTCCAAAACGTAGTGGGTACGGAGCGTTACGGGATTTACTTTACGCTGCTGAGCTTGACCTATCTCTTTGCGATTATCAATGATTTTGGTATTCAGAACTTTAACAATCGAGCTATTTCCCAAAATCCTTCTCTTTTACAACAATACTTTCCCAATATTTTAGCCATCAAATTTTTATTAGGATTTTTTTATTTCCTTGTCATTTTCTTCGTGGCTTGGATTTGGAAATATGATGTTAGTGTTTGGCATATTTTATTTTTTCTCACCCTCAACATGATTCTCGCCCAATTGATTTTTTATTTTAGATCCAATATTTCGGGATTGGGAATGTACCGTAAGGATAGTGTTATATCTGCCTTGGATAAGTTGTTGATGATTTTGATTTGTGGCGTTTTACTGTGGAGTCCGGTTTTCAAAAAAAACTTTCGGATAGAATGGTTCGTCTATGCGCAGACGGCTTCTTTTTTCTTGACTGCCCTTATCGCATTTTTTGTGGTAAAAAATAAAATCCCCAAAATTCAATTCACGGTAAGCACCACCTTTATTTTTTCCTTATTAAAAAAAAGTGCGCCCTACGCCTTGGTTATTTTTTTAATGGCAATTTATACCCGTGTGGATGCTGTTATGATCGAACGCTTATTGGAAAATGGAAAGGAGGAAGCTGGGATTTACGGTGCTGCTTATCGGCTTTTGGATGCCAGCAATATGATAGGATTTTTATTTGCGGGATTATTGTTACCCATGTTTGCCAAGATGCTCCACGAGCGGCAAGCCGTCTTACCTCTGGCTCGGATGAGTGCGTTGATGATTTGGTCGGGGGCGATTACTCTGAGCGTAGTGAGTTATTTTTTTCGAAATGAAATTATGACGCTGCTCTACGTAGAGGCAGTTCCTTACTGGGGGGAAGTACTCGGAGTTTTGATGATGAGTTTCGTTGCGGTGAGTGGTACTTATATTTTTGGAACATTACTGACTGCGAATGGCAGTTTACTCAAAATGAACCGCATCCTAGTGGTAGCGGTCATTTTGAATATCATTTTAAATTTTATTCTAATTCCAAAACACGGAGCGGTGGGTGCCGCTTGGGCTACGGTCGTTACTAAATTTTTTTCGATGTTTTCCCAACTCGCATTAGAGCAAAGAGAAATTAAATGGCGCACAAATTTT
>JBCCJE010000700.1:0-3677 GCA_039027925.1 Bacteroidota bacterium | reverse complement strand
ATTTCCCCCTTTCCCCTTGTTCTTGTTAAATAAAGTATGCTATTTGATGATATTTCTTCTGAAATAATTAAACCTTTTTCTACCTTCAGATTATAAGTAGTAATGCCATCAGTATTTGTGAATTTTAATTTCCAATCTCCATCAATCAATGTATAATTTCTTCCTGAGATTAATTGTGTAATATCAAATAGGAAATTCGCGACGGTAGATTTTCCCGCACCATTTTTTCCAACAATCAAATTACATTCATTGAATGATATTTCTTCAATGGTCAAATCGTTTAATTTAAAAGATATTTTTTCTCGTTTGTAGCTAAATTCAGTTAAAAGCATATTTGTAAGTTAAATTGTTGATAAATTCATCCTTCCAACTCCACCTGAATATTCAAACTCACCTCATCATTCAATTCGATCACCTCCCCCTTTACACCACTCTGCGCATCCAAACTAGTTGCTAAAGTTTCTGTACAAATGTAATCGCTAAATTGCTCCAAAGCAGGGCGAATCGCTTCGTGGTTTTCGAGTGTCACCGCAATTTTATCCGTTACGTTGAAGTCCCGATTCTTTCGGATATTTTGAATCCGATTGACCAACTCTCTAGCTGTACCTTCCGCAAGGAGTGCGTCAGTAATCGTCACATCCAAAGCAACTGTCAAAGCACCGTCGCTGGCCACTGTCCAACCTGGAATATCATCCGAGGTGATTTCAAAATCCTCCAAGGTCAACTCAAAAGTTTCGTCGTTGACGTTCAATTGGTAGCTTCCAGATTTTTCGAGAGCCGCAATATCTTCTTGATTCATACTATTAATGATCGCAGCCGCAGCTTTCATATTTTTACCCAATTTACGACCAAGGGTTCTAAAATTGGGTTTGATTTTCTTTTTGATAAAACCAGTCGTGTCAGTTAAGTATTCGATCTCCTTGACATTTACTTCCGAGAGGATCAAATTTTTAACTGCTTCTACTTGCGTCTGAAAATCACTATCCAAAACAGGGAGCAGGATTTTTTGTAAAGGCTGCCGTACTCGATGTCTTTCTTTTTTACGAAGTGATAATACCAGCGAGGAGATTCGCTGCGCATAGTCCATTCTTTCTTCCAACGCTAAATCAATTAAATTTTCGTCAGCCTTAGTCAAGTAGGTCAAATGAATAGATTCGTGTTGCCATCTTCCATCGTTAGCTGCTTCTTTCGCTCTGATCGGTTCAGTCAAATTCCGATATAACCAATCCGCAAAAAACGGAGCAACGGAAGCCATCAACTGAGCAACGACCACCATACATTCGTAAAGCGTTTCGTAAGCAGCCCGCTTATCGGCATCCGAATCACTTTTCCAAAAACGACGGCGGCATAAGCGAACGTACCAGTTGGATAAATCGTCCATGACAAAAGTTTCAATAGCTCTACACCCTTTGGTTGGTTCGTAATCATCCATGGCTTCGGTGTAGGCTTTTACCAAAGAATTTAATTTGGAGATGATCCATTTATCAATTTCTGGACGGTCGGCAAGTGGCGTTGCGTTTTGTTCGTCCATTTCAAAACCATCAATGTTGGCATAAGTCGCAAAGAAATTATAAGTGTTGAAAAGAGTTCCAAAAAATTTCTTTCGCTTTTCATCTACCCCGTCAATGTCGTATTTCAAGTTATCCCACGGAGGCGAATTGGCAATCATGTACCAGCGATTGGCATCTGCCCCGTACTTGGATAATGCTTCGAATGGATCAACTGCATTGCCCAAACGCTTCGACATTTTGAGTCCTTTTTTGTCCAACACTAAACCGTTGGATACCACATTTTTGTAAGCCACAGAATCAAAAACCATCGTAGCGATGGCGTGTAAAGTATAGAACCAACCTCTAGTCTGATCTACTCCTTCTGCGATAAAATCCGCAGGAAAGTTTCTTTCAAAGACTTCTTTATTCTCAAAAGGATAGTGCCACTGGGCGTAAGGCATCGAACCCGAATCAAACCAAACATCTATCAAATCTAACTCTCTCATCATAGGCTCTCCTCCTTCCGTAACCAGAATGACTTCATCTATGTAGGGTCGGTGCAAATCTTTAGGTACTGATTGATTTTCACCTAACACTTTATTTGCGTGTTCGATTTCTTTGGTTAATTCTTCGATGGAGCCGATACATTTTTCCTCATCTCCATTTGCGGTTCGCCATATCGGAAGAGGGATACCCCAAAATCGGGAACGCGATAAATTCCAATCTTGAAGATTCTCTAGCCACCTACCAAAACGCCCTTCGCCCGTAGAAGCAGGTTTCCAGTTGATCGTTTGGTTGAGTGCAAACATGCGCTCCTTTACCTTGGAAGCGCTGATGAACCAACTGTCCAATGGATAGTACAAGATGGGTTTATCCGTTCGCCAGCAATGTGGATAATTGTGCTCGTACTTCGCTACGTTGAAAGCCTTATTTTCTTTTTTCAACTTTACAGAAATATCAATGTCCACATTCACGTAGTTAGGATCATCTTTGTAATCCTTAACGTAGCGTCCCGAAAACTCACCTACGGAATCCTTGAATTTTCCTTGCTCATCTACTAAGGTCAAAGCCCCCATTCCATTTTGTACCCCTACCATTCTATCGTCTGCACCAAAAGATGGGGCAGTATGAACGATACCCGTACCATCTTCCGTGGTGACAAAATTTCCTAGGATCACTCTAAAGGCATCCATTTTTTCTTGCAAGGGTTCTATCTCATTACCGAAGTCGAGTAACTGCTCGTAATGGATACCTTCCAGTTGAGCACCTTTGAAGGATTCACTCTTTTCTATGATTTGTGGTTGCTTTTTTGCACCAAACCATTTGCCAACCAAAGCATCAGCTAACACTACACTTACGGGAAGATCGGTATAGGTGTTAACTGTTTTAATTTTTACGTAATCAATCTTAGGCCCTGCGGTCAAAGCTACATTGGAAGGTAATGTCCAAGGGGTAGTGGTCCAAGCGATAATGCGAACATCTTCCTCTTCTGATTCAAAAAGGAAGTCTGATCTTTCGTCTCGCTTTACTTTAAACATCGCAACGGCGGAAGTATCTTTTACATTTTTGTAAGTACCCGGCTGGTTCAACTCATGGGTGCTCAGCCCCGTTCCCGCAGCGGGAGAGTAGGGCTGTATGGTTTTACCTTTATATAATAATCCTTTTTTGTACAGCTGTGACAACAACCACCAAACCGACTCGATGTAATTATTTTCGTAAGTGATGTAGGGATCGTCCAAGTCCACCCAATAGCCCATTTTTACCGTCAGGTCATCCCACAAATCTTTGTAGCGCATCACAGTTTCTCGGCACTTCTGATTGTATTCATCCACTGAAATCTTTTTTCCAATATCCTCCTTGGTGATGCCTAATTCTTTTTCTACGGAAAGCTCAATGGGTAGTCCGTGGGTATCCCATCCGCCTTTTCGTTCTACTCTTTTTCCCTTCAGCGTATGATAGCGGCATACCAAGTCCTTGATGGTTCGAGCCATCACGTGGTGAATACCGGGCTTACCATTGGCAGACGGAGGTCCTTCGTAAAAAACGTAAGAATTGTCTTTACTTCTTTCTTCAATACTTTTTTCGAAAACTTTATAATCTTTCCAAAAAGTAAGTATCTCTTGATCTATTTCGGGAAGGTTTAAGGATTTGACTTTGCGGTATTTTTCGTTTGACATAATTTTATTT
>JBCCJE010000699.1:0-3688 GCA_039027925.1 Bacteroidota bacterium | reverse complement strand
TCTAAATGTAAATATATTGTGTAAGCGGTGATACCCCAAACCAATATATTTACATTTAGAGAAGATTTAGGCTCAACTGTAAATTCTATTCAGCAACAAAGAATCTCCGAGACTAGAAATGTATTTTATAATAACTTTTTTGATTTAATAGAATTGAAGATAGGAGGGGGCAAGCATTTTTATTTTGGAAAAAATTGGGGTAGTCAGGTTGCACTACATTTTAATCCTTCTTACAAAATAAATTCCTCTGGCAGGACACTCAATGATGAGGAGTCCATTGTGATAATCGAAGAGTTTGACGCAAAACAGAAATTATTCTTGAATGCTAGCGCCGATCTTAAAATATTTTATACCATCAAAAAGAATAGCATCTTCCTTGGTGCTGGATATGCCCGATCATTAAATGATATAAAGTTTTTAGAAAATTCTGACCTAAAATTCAGACCTACTGTGCTAAACTTTAATCTGGGTATTTCGAGAAGATTTTAACAATACAAACACATTTTTTGGAAAACTACAACTTGAAGCTAATCAGAAATGTGTTTGTATTGTTATACTAGATGATTGGATTGCTATGAGCTACCGATACTTATGCTTACTCACTCTCCACCGCTTCCCCAACTACACGACCCAACAATGCTTTCAAGGGATCATAATGCTTGATAACAATTACATTTTTATCCACCTGCGTAGCTAACTTTTCGGGAATACTTCCAAAAAGAATTTGTTGGTAAATACTATCCCGAGTAGCTCCCACCATGATCGTATCGTAATCTTGTGAGGCTTCGATGATACCTCCATCAACGGAGTCATTGTACACAATTTTGCTCCTAGCCTTGAAGCCGTTTACTTTTTGAATACGCTCTTTGGCTTTGTCCAATCTTTTTTCGAGGGCAGTATCATCTTGCTCTTTTTCGTTCACACCTTGCACTCGACATACAGTGAGCCTTCCCTTCAAGTGATTCACCAAAGTAGCCGCATACATCTCGGCGCAGCGGGCATGTTCTCCTCCCGCCGTTGGGAGTAGGATATTTCTTATCGGTAAATCTTCCGCAAACTTGATGAGGAAAATATCCGCCCTAGCGTGGGTGACAATCGCATCCGTTACTCGACCTAATATTTTTTGCGTGGAAGTAGAGTATCCTTTCCATTGTAGCAATACCAGATTGCAATGCCAGTCTTTTTCACATTCTAAAATGGCTTTGGCAACGCTTCTACCGATTCGGATGGTACTGGATACAGGGACATTTGCCTTCTCTACGATCCCTGCTGCCAAATCTAAAATAGCTCTTTCTCTTTGGATGTATTTTTTTTCTTTGCGCAGCGGTAACTGATCGGGAACGACAGCTACCCGAAGAACTACGATTTCCCCTTCTTTCTCCTTGGCGAGCGCAATGGCAATTTTCATCATTCTTTTTACTGACGCTACTGTTGATGATAGCGGCACCAAAATTCTAAACTTCTTCTCATCTTCTCTGGAAGCAAATCTTCCCAAAGCCACTCTTGATTTAGTACCTGGGATGGCCTCGGCTTCGGGTTGGACGCCTTTCCAAATAGAAAATCCAACCATCCCTAAAAGTAACGCCCCTACACCCAAGGCTACCGATAGAGGATCTTGATACCCGATTTGAAAAATCAATCCGGTGTTAGCGATAATACCAATAAAAGGTAGTACTGGCACGAGTGGTACTTTGAATGGTCTTTTCTTATTGGGATATTTTTTTCGATGGACGATCAAAGCATAATTCACCAAGACAAGAGCAGTCAGTAAAACGGTATCCGCAAAATGCGCCAATGCCTTGAGCGACAAGGAAGTACTAAAAATCGCAATTGTCAACCCCATAATGAGTACTGCAATAATTGGCGTTCGGGTCGTGGCATTGATTACGCCTATTTCCTTGGGCAAGTGTCCCAACTTACTCATGGACAAAGTCACTCTCGAACCCGCCATGATGGAAGCATTCGCCGCCGACACCATCGAAAATAATGCTCCAAAAATAATCACATATCCACCTACGCCACCTAGGAATTTTTTGGCGGCTTCTCCCATCGCTGCTTCGGTATATTCGGACAACCCCGCAAAAAGCATCACTAGAATCACGAAAGTATATAAAACCGTCACTAAACCCATCGAAACAAAAATAGCCCGAGGAATATTCTTTACTGGATTTTGGATTTCGCCCGCCGAAGCAGCAATGGCCGAAAACCCAAAAAAGGTAATAAATACCATGGCGGCAGTAGCTCCAATGGCAGATACATCGGTGCTGAATTTATTGATTACTTCCTCCATGTCCACATACTTTAGTCCGCCACTTATAAACCAAATCAGCAACACCACCTTTGCTGCGGTAACAACTACCTGAAATTTTCCACTCTCCTCCGTGCCCTTGATATTGAGCATCGTGAGTCCGATCAGCATGACGATACCCGACAGGGCTTCGAGCGGACTATGCCAAATAAATTCATTAAAATATTCCGAAAAGGTAGCGATGTAAAATGCACAAGAGGACGCATATCCCAAAAATAAAGCCCAGCCCACGAAGTAGGCCAACGGGGCGGGAAAGGTCTTGCGAGCGTACAAATATCCCTCCCCCGAGCGTGGATAAATGGAAACAAACTCACAGTAGGTGAGTGCCGTAAAGGTAGCTACGATGGCCGCTAGTAAAAAGGATAAAATTGCCGCAGAGCCTACACTTTGGATGGCCAATCCCGAAAGGCTAAATATTCCCGCTGCGATCATTGTCCCGATTCCGATAGCTAACGCCGAGGTAAATCCAAGGTCTCGACTAAGCTCGGTTTCTATATGTTGAGTATCTTTTTTTCCCATTTTAAGTACGAAAGGAAGTTTTTTTTGAGAAATCTGGCTTAAGATAATTTTTTCTAGTAGCGCTTTAAAAACAAGACAACGCCTACCATTTCTAATGTTTCTAGCCACGAAGGCACTAAATTTTTTATTTTTTTCTTTGAAAAAAACCTTAGTGGCTTCGGGCCTTCTTGGCATATTCAATTAATGTTATCTCATCTCGCCACACAAAATTATTCAAAGCCTAAATCTTTGATTTTTAAAAAACCATAATAAAGGTAAGAAATGTTGAAGAAAAAAATTTAAAGTGCAGGCAACCTTTCTTGCCTTACTGTTACATACACTTATATACACACCAAAGCAAAATATGCAAGAAGACAACTATTTTATCAAAAAAATCCTACGGGGAGAAAAATGGGCAGAGCAAGCTCTCTACGAGCGGCACGAGCGCAGGTGGTTCAGATTGTGCTTGCGGTATGGAAAAAATAGAGCAGAAGCGATGGATATTTTGCAGGAGGGTTTGATCGGAGTGTATCGAGATTTGCATCAATTTAATGCCGAAAAAGGAACATTCGTACATTGGTCAAATCGAGTGATGGTAAATGCTGCTTTGCGTTTTTTGAAAAAAAATCAGTGGCAGCAAACCTTTGTGGAGTTGGACGAAGCGATCAACGAAGCTGAAATTTCGGAAGATGTGTTTTCTAAATTAGCCGCAAAAGAGTTGATCCAATTGATTAATCAGTTGCCCCTAGGCTATCGAATTGTTTTCAACATGTACGTCATCGAAGGATTTTCACATCAAGAAATTGCGGATCATCTTAACGTAACGGCAAGCACCTCCAAATCACAATTATCAAAAGCAAAGCGGGCATTGCGAAAAAAATT
>JBCCJE010000698.1:0-3688 GCA_039027925.1 Bacteroidota bacterium | reverse complement strand
GGGGCGTGCATGTCTTTGTTATATTAGGTTATTTAGAGAATCTCTAATAGCAACTCAGATATGCCAAATCTCAAAGATTTGGCATATCTCAAACAACTTTATATAACTAAAGCATACACGACCCTACCGTCGGGAAAACACCATGCACTAATTATTAGCGCATCGTAAAAATTGTTCTCTATCGGAAACACTAAAAAATGAAAAAAAATTCGCAGCAGCATTTTGATGATTGGACTGCCGAAGCACTTTATGGTGCTTGGTGTGAAGGCCATCTCGCTGCCGCAAAAGTATTGTTAGAAAACTGGCAACCCCAACTCCTAATGATCGCTTTTCAATATACCAACCATCCAGAATTAGCTAAAGATCTGGCGCAGAATGTATGGGTAGAAATCTGTAAAAAGGCAAAAGCTAATTATGAGATTCAGTCCTTCAAGTCATTTCTGTTCATCGTTTGCAGAAATAAATATTTTGATCAGTACCGAAAAACGAAAAACTCAAAAGCATTCAACGCCGCCCCCGATCAACTACCAGATACTCGATTTTTTGATTTAGAAAAACAACTGCGCCAGCGAGAGGAAGTAAGATTGTCCAAGCAGTTTATATTGAGTTTGCCACCCTTGCAAAAGCAATGTTATACGCTTTACGTTTTGGAGGAAATGAGTATGGAAGAAATTGCCCAACACCTCGATATCACCATCAATCAGGTGAGAGGTAGAATAGATCGTGCAAAGACCCGTATGAAAAATTTAAAGAAAAAAATCTTATGAAAAGACCATACGATATTGCCTATTTGAAAAAGTACGTAGAGAATCAACTGACTACGGAAGAAGATATGCAAGTAGGATCGGCTATCCAAAATGATCCTGATTTGCAACTGATAGTAGAAGGAATAGAGATGTACCTAGAAAGCGATCAAAAAGAATCGTTAGAAGACTTTTTAGAAAATTCGAATCGCCAAATTTTTAAAAACCTAGCCTCACCGCTCAATTGGAGTATCCAAAAAAATGGATCGCTTGCACCGAGCGAACAATCTTTTCAGCATTGGTTATTGGAAAATCAGCTTTTCTCCAAGTCACCATTGGGAATTGTAATTGCATTGTTAAGTGCGGCTGCCGTTACCTTTCTTTTCTCCAAGCCGCTAAATTTTCAGATAGAGAATCCCACCAAATCCATGAGTTATTTATTCCAAGTTTTGGTCTTAGTTTCCGTTTGGGGATTTTATTTAAAAACCAATGCGCCTAAAGTTCCTCAAAACAGCAATTACTATCGGGCGTTTCTCGGACGTAGGCAAGTTTGGGAAATTTTGGAAAAACTCGTAGCGGGATGGAGTGTGCTTTACTTGGCTTTATTTACTTTTTCGCTGACTCATCTGAGCAAAGATATTGGAGTGCCATTGTTGAATTTTTTCAATAACATTACTGTCGTCTATATCTACCTTTGTTACTTTTCTTTAAACTCTAACTCCCTCAACCTCACCTACGCCAACGATCTAAGAAAAATTATTCAAGAGCCGATTCGAAAATTGGAGATTCGAGGATGGGCAATAGTTACATTAGTTTTAGCTTTTGAAATTGTTTTGTTACAATTTTACTCGAGTGCAACCGCCACGGGGCAAAGTGTTCAATTACTCTTCGGTTTAGGCTCGGGTCTAGCAGCGATGGCATTGACGACCAACTTGGTGCGTCGCTTGGGGAGTAAGGATTTTAGCTTGGAAGATGCCACGATTACGTTGCTATTATTTTATGCGGGTATCCAACCTTTGCTTCCTTTTATTTTTCCAGAATCAGAAAGTACGATCTCTAGTTTATTTCCTGATCCTAGTGTTGGCAATGTGTTTTCCATTCTTTTAGTCGTGAGTGCCCTGTTTGGAAAACTATTGTTATTAGCTTTTATCTTTTGGGGCATTAAGACCAATCGCATCATTCACTATTTAAAAAATGTACATCAGCGCAACAGCAATCATCCGCAGGTGATTCAACAAACTTTGGAAGCATTAAAGGAAGAAGAGAACGAACAGCCCTTTGCTTCTGAAAATTAATAAGTTACCAACGATAGGAACTTTTATATATTAAAAAAATGTTAATACCTTGTTTCTGCGTATCTTTCTGTTGGTTTCGTATTATGCAAATGTATGGTGCTGACTGACAGAAATCGTTCACTAAGATCACAACAGATTCACCCACCAAAACTCCACGCTATAAAGCAGTAATTCTACCCTTTAATCAAAGACAATCACAGAATTATTTAGGGGATTCGGCAACAAATAACCTACCCATTTTACCTGCTCTTTTTCCCTCATACTTTATTGCTAAATTCCTAGATAAAAAATCGTTATTGACACCGTCAATTGTTGACTGTCAAACGATTATTTTTTTAACCCAAAATTTTTTCAATTATGAATTATTGGAAATGTAAAATGAGCCCAACTTTTAGCGTCTTTATATTAGAGACACCTCCTTCGTTGGAGAGAGTCGGGACATACACCGAGGTAAATTTCAGATGGTTAGCTACCCTTGTAAATACCTTGTTATTTCTATTTTTTTATCAAGATCGAATTATTTACAACCTACCAAGACTTCACATTTTGCTACGGCAAATGGAATAGCCTATTCATACTCCGTCCTCCAAAAAGACGTAAAAAGTTGACCTATAGTGTGAATAGGCTACTTTTATTCTGCATCGTGTGAAAACAAAAAAGAATAGTCAATTTCGTACGAAAAATCTAACCCTTTCTCCGACAACTTCCAGTAGGTTTCTTTTCCCATTCGATTCTTTTCTACGTATCCCCACTTTTCCAACTCATCTAAAGATTGAAAGATATATTTTCGCCATTTCGTTTTGGATAGTCCGATGATACTTTTGATACGCATACCATCAGGATACTCTTTCGAATCAATTCTTTTCAAAATACTGATCACACAGATCTTAGCTAGCGCTAGACGCATGCTGTTTCTAACTTCTTTATCACTTTCCACTAATGCGGCTTCTAACTGTTGAATATCGTTTTCCAACTCAATTTTTAGGGTCAGGTCTTGTCCTTTGGAATCTAGGTTTGTTACTTCTTTTTCTAATTCGTCTTTTAAAATAATCTTAATTCGTTTGCCCACATAGTTAAAGAAATGATGAAAATCCGCTTCCTCCATTTTTGCCAACGAATTACTTTCCGCATTTAGCGGTTGGAGTTTAGCGATGGGGTGGGCATCAGGAATCATAAAGGGATGCGCCAATATTGGTAGGATGATGATCTCATTATCAGGTTGCATTTCGAGCAGCGTATCTAAATCACTTTGACATACTTCTGAGGAAAAATAAGAAGTACTTAACAATACAATTGCAATTTTCATACGTTGAAATCCTTCCGTTTTCACAGCTGCACGGTTAGCTCCCGCTTCAATATCCGAATTGTCCCAAATCTGAATGTTCAGTTCTTCTTGGCGAGCATTCAAGTGGACTTTTAATAATGCTGCCCACCTTTCATCTTGAGGTGCATAACTTAGAAAAACGCCTTTTCGCATGTTCGTTCTTTTATTTCAAGCAAGGATACTTTTGAATTTTTTTTGGTCTGTACCTCTACAAGAACTTCATAATTATTTTTCGAACAAGAAGTTAAAAACATCAATAAAATTAGGTACAAGGAATATTTCATATTTTTTATTTCAAAGGTAAGAAGGTAGTTTTAAGTGCAGGC
>JBCCJE010000697.1:0-3704 GCA_039027925.1 Bacteroidota bacterium | reverse complement strand
TGGCAACAAAATAAAGGTGGATATGTAGGCTATACTCAAGTCAATGAAGTCTATGAGGAAAATGGAAGAGTAGAGCACTACTTCACTACACCTAATGAATATAGACCTGAACAGCCAGAGATGAAGCGATTATACCTTAAATATAATCGGGTACTCAGATGGAGTCAGGGTATTGGCAACATAAAAGAATTGAATCAATCTAATCTTAGTTATCATCCTACGATGGCGCCGCTTATTGCTAGAGATTGGCGATTAGGATTAGAAAAATCTACGAAGACTTTTAGAGAGGGAGATGACTTTTTATTGTCTGAGACTAATACTCAGTACGATTTTGTTCCTATGCTAGGAGAAAAAGGAATCATGTATCATCCTACCTCCGATATGTACCAATACCTTCACTACGGATCTATTAATGAAGTTAACTCAGAAGCCATCTTGTATCAAGTTGTTGATGGAATTACTTCTTGCCCTACTAATTTGTTTTCAGATTTGGTGCGGTACTTCTTCAAGTTTGTATTTACAGAGCATCCTTATCGCTATATTGAAAAAAACTTCCCTCATGCCAAGTGTGTAATAGAAAGTCAAAAAGTAGAAATACGCAGTAGTCAAACAATTTCTTATTTTGATGATGGTTCTTCCAACAACGCATTTACATCTTACAAATACGAACCAGATGAGGAGAGAAAGATACAGCTTACTACTCAATCTTATTCTACAGGGCAATCTACCTCTACCAGTTACCGATATGCTGATAATTTAAATGCCAATGGATATGACTTTTTAGATCAAGGAGTACTAGATGCCTTAGATGATTTGAATTTTGAAGCACCAATACATACCATTTCCAAAGTAAATGGAAGTATTGTAGGAGGAGGTATAACGGACTATGCCAATTATTCGGACGGTAGTCCGGGAGGTAGATATTTAGTAGAGTCAGTATGGAGTTACAGAGAGGATAGTTTAGCATTGACAGGTGTATTTGATACGTATGATAACACTTCGAACACATACGGACCTACTTGGATGCCGACGAAGTATCGGTTAGCTAAGTATGGCACGGGATATAATATTGCGACGTACGATTTTTTTCCACCTATTACAATGGAGTGGAATAAAAATCTCCAAATGACTTCCCGTACAATTAACGAGGGTGATCCTAATTTGTCCTTTACTACTTCAAGTATCATTAATAATTTATGTCAGACAGAATCCACCACGGATGCAAATGGATTACAGACAACTTACCTGTACGATAATCGAAGAAGGTTAGAAAAAACCACTAGCCCAGGAGGATTACAAGAGATAACGAATATATATAGTATGAATCCATTTATAGTGACGACGAGTACAGAGTTCATGGATGGATCTCATCCCGACCAAGGGCAAGCACAGCATATGGACGGTTGGGGCAATGTTTTAAAGGTGGAGCGTATTACAGATGGCGCCATCTTAACCTCTACTATTTATGATGATTTATTCCGTCCCAAGGAACAATTTCAATTGGGTAGTGGAACGACACAAATCAAATATGAGCCATCACCTCTAGGCAGAGTAGTAGAGACCATAGATGCAGTAGGTAATACCACTACTACTGAATATTTAGGACCAGATATTCCTAATGATATCTTTAATGATTACCCATGTAGAAAAAAAATACCTCCATTTGTCACTTTTGCGGGAACAAAAGTAAAAGATCCTAATGATCATATCTCCTATGGTTGGGTAGATGGTTTTGGTAAGGGGACAGTTAGTGTTTCTGGAGAAGGAGGAATAACTGTTTCTGAATATGATAGTAGAGAGCGAATTAAAAAGATTACTAATCCCATTTGTGAAGAGTACAAGTACACATACAATCCTTATACTGGACTACTAGCTTCCAAAACAATTCCCAATGGTGGAACACAGCGATATTGGTATGACACCAGTCTGCGAATGGTATTCAAGACAGATGCGAATGGGAATAATCTCGCTATGGATTATGATCCATTGTATCGGCTAACCACAATTGGATACGGAGGAGACTTACCTAGTGGAAGTCCATCGGGTGTTCCATTACCAGAAGGAAATGTATCACTAGGACAACCCGTCATGCAAAATACCTACGCAGATCAAAAAACTTGGATAGAGCAGACCAAAGAAGGAATCCTAGAGGGAAATAGTATTATTGGTCAAAAGATAGTTGATCTTACCCTCGATAATTTAGGAAGAGTAGAAAGTACCAATACGACTTATACCAATACAGGATATACCATCGAAGAGTCGTTTACGCCCTTAGATAATGCCGGAATATCAGAGGTAGTGAATAAGATAGTCAGCGGTCCTTCTACCGAGGCGTTACAATATACTTTTGGATTTGATGACTTGCTTCGCCCGACGACTACATCCGTTTCACACAATGGAGATATATCCAAGTTGATACAGTCCATTTCGTTCAATGAACTAGATCAAGTACAGGGCAAGGGAGTAGGCTACGCTGGAGGTAGTGGATTTTTACAAAATGTAGATTATACCTACGATGGCGCAGGAAGATTAATCAGAATTAATGATCCCGCAGGTAGTGCGTGTATATCAGAAGCAGAGGTGTGTCAATTATTCTGGGGAACAGCGGGCATTGACTTTGGAGGATGTGGAGATGTTACTGGCTTTACTTTGGATGGTACTTACTATGGATTCCCAACCGCTATAGCACCATCAGAGGAGCAAGCCATTGAAGATTTTGTCAATCAAAAGATCAAAGAATTAGGTAAGCTAGGAAGTGTGGAAGTACACTATGAAGAGATTCCCGGAGGTACCGATATGTATGTCTCTTTTATGAATACCGCTATCACTTCAGCACGTATCCACTTTCAGGAATGTACTTACACCTTTACGCAAAAGGATTGTTGTGTGATTAATGCCATTGGCGGTACGGGAACATTCCCTGTACCAGGTACACCAGCCAAGGCAGATTTATTCTTTGAAGAAATTACGTACAGTGGATTAGATATTTCTATGATAGAGATGGCGGGTAGTTGTGCCTTTGGTTTGATAAAAAACCAGTACGTATATGATGCCGACCATAGATTAAAAGAAGTACATAACTCCTTATTCCGATCAGGGGTAAAAGAAGGTGGGGCACTATTTACCTCATATACTTATGATCTTGCGGGGAATATCCAAACGCTCAAAAGAAGGGGTTGGGTGCCAGAGGAAAATAAATTTATGGATATAGATGATTTAATCTACAAGTACCAAGAATTTGGGGATGGGTATAATTCCAAACTCCTCAAAATATTAGATAAATACGATGCCACCTTACCTAATTATAGTGAGTATGCCCAACCTGTAGGCTTTAAGGGACGGCTAGATGAAGCTCAGAGTGCAGGAGTAGCAGAGTATGGATATGATGGGAATGGTAATTTGATAAAAGACTCTGGCAAAGAGGCCGCCATCAGTTATAATTTATTAAATTTGCCAGCGAGTATTACCACGATCAGCGGGAGTATCACCCATCAATATACCTTCGGAGGAGAAAAAATCAAAAAGAATGGAGAGGAAGTAAGAGAATACCTTGGTGGAGTAGAATACAAAAATGGGGCGACGGAATTGATTAGTATTCCAGATGGAAGAATCCTAAAAGAAGGCAACTTCCAATATCATTTGACAGATCATTTAGGGAATGTAGTGGTAGTCTTTGAAGATAAAGATGCACCTGGAACACCTGG
>JBCCJE010000696.1:0-3708 GCA_039027925.1 Bacteroidota bacterium | reverse complement strand
GAAATTTTTAGGAATAATTGATGAGTAAATAAAAAATGTAGTTTTACATAATCTATTTTAAAAGACATAACAAAACTTGTAGAGAAGATTTAATTACCTCCACTTATATATTTAAGAATCAACTTCGGAATTAGTCTTTTCTTCTTTTTTCAAATCACCTTTTAGTAAGAGCAAAACAACTGAGTTTAATAGTGTACTTAGAGCATCCAGCTCTAAGTGCAACCTGTCTATTTTCACTCCCTTGTACCTGCTTTATTTTCACCTCATTGGTTTGAGTTTTTAACCCACAACTTTAGATAATTGATTAATACGTGGTGTCCACGTACTGATTACTTATATTCTATTCGATCTTGACAATCGAATGGACAGATCATTTATTTTTTAATCAAACAAATCGAATTACGCATGAAATTTAAACTGTACGAATGCAAAAATCTTTTTGTGCTTTTGGCTATGCTGCTCTCCGTGGGGGCGATAGCTCAGAGGCAAATTACAGGAACTATCGTTGATGCGGAAACAGATGAAACACTTATTGGTGCCTCCGTATTGGTGAAGGGAACTGATGAAGGTACATCTACCGACATTGATGGACGATTCGAAATTACCGTAACTGAAGGAGCTGTTTTAGTTATTTCTTACACCGGATATACCACCCAAGAAGTGGAAGTCGGCGTATCCAACGTTGTGGATATTCGCTTGAGTCAGGGACTTACCCTGGAGCAGGTGGTAGTCACGGGCTACACGGTAGATTCTCGGAGAAGTACGCCGGGTTCTGTTTCTACCATTGAGCCTAGTGCGCTAAAAGTAGTTCCTTCGGGCAACGTGGAGCAACAACTCCAAGGTCGGGTTGCTGGTGTGACGGTCATCACCAATGGTCAGCCCGGTACTAACAGTCAGGTAAGGGTCAGAGGCTACGGTGCTTTGGGGGGCAATCAACCCCTCTACGTAGTGGATGGTGTACCTACTTTCTCTACTGATTTTCTTTCTCCTGACGACATCGAAAGTACAACGGTACTAAAAGACGCAACGGCGGCTTCCATCTACGGTGCACGTGCTGCAGGTGGTGTTATTGTTTATACCACCAAGAAAGGGAGTAAAGGAAAATCTCCATTGAAGGTAACCTACGACGGAACTATCGGAGTAACTACTCCTGGAAGTGGTGCGCCCATTATGAACCCTCAGGATCAAGCTACGTGGACGTGGAGAGCCATCGAAAATGCAGCTATCCAAGAGAACGAAACGCCTACTTTCAATCATCCACAGTATGGTACTGGTAGCACTCCACAACTTCCCGAATTTCTTTTGGTAGGTGGTCAATCGGGTGCTAACATTACGGGAGCAGTCAACTTGGATCAGGAAGCAGAGCTATACAATGTGGATAGAAATGTTGGGCCTACTTACCAAGTCATTCGGGCCGCTACTGGTGACGGAACAGATTGGTACGATGCCATCACGCGCAACGCGATGTTACACCGGCACAACTTAGGATTTAGTGGTGGTACCGAAAATGGACGGTACTACCTTGGGCTAGGGATGCAAGAACAAGAAGGTATCCTGCTACACCAAAAATTCCAAAGATATACCATGAGAATCAATACGGAATTTGATCTTTTACCGAGCTTGAGAATTGGAGAAAATATTCAAGCTACTTACCGATCGCTCAATATTTTGTTTGGTGATGGCGGTGGGGCTGGTTCTTCGGATGATGAAAATGTGGTTTTGACAGCTTCGAGAGTGCCATCCATCATTCCTGTTTTCGACGAGTTTGGTGGTTACGCAGGTACAGTAGCTCCCGGCTTCAACAATGCCGAGAACCCCGTGGCTGCACTTGATGGTCAGCGCAATAATGCTAATTTCCAAAGTGCTATTTTTGGAAATGTTTACATGGAGTTCGAACCCATCGAAAATTTGACCTTCAAAACTAGCTTCGGCGGTAACTATGCTTCTAATCACGGAAGAGCTTACACGAGACTTCAATACGAAAACTCAGAGAACAATGCTTCTTTTGGATATAGCCAGTACGCCAATTACGGAACATCTTGGATATGGACCAATACCGTTAATTACAAGCAACAATTTGGTGACTTAAAACTAGACGTTTTACTGGGTCAGGAATCATTGAATTTTGATAGAGGAAGAGGTATGAACTCCTCGGGTATCAATCCGTTTTCTACCAATGTAGATTTTGTACAAATCAACACGGTCAATGATCCTTTAGCATTTGGTGGTCACGGTGAGGGTATCAATTTTTCCTCCTACTTTGGTCGCACCAATCTCGATTACATGGATAAATATATCCTTTCGGTAGTGTTGCGTAGAGATGCTTCGTCACGCTTTGGTTCTGAAAACAGAAACGGTGTATTCCCCGCGGTATCTGCGGCGTGGAGACTTTCCTCGGAGAGTTTTATGGATGGGCAAACGTTATTTGAAGATTTAAAACTAAGAGGTGGATACGGCGTGATGGGTAACTCTAATAATGTGAATCCCAACAATCAGTTCAGTCTTTTCGGTACGAGCATCGGCGCTTCCAGTTACGACATCACAGGATCTAACTCAAGTGCTATCAATGGATTCTACAGAACACGTATCGGAAACCCATTCGCAAAATGGGAGAGAGCTATCACTTCCAATGTAGGTGTGGATGCCATCATGCTGAATGGAAAACTAGACGTGGGTATCGAATGGTGGAGAAAAGATACCGAAGATTTATTGTTCCAACAGCCATTGACGGTAATGACTGGCCCCTTTGCGGCAGCACCTTCAGTTAATGTAGGTAAAATGAGAAACTCGGGAGTAGATTTCACCATCATCTACAAGGACGTTGTGAATAGAGATTGGAACTTTGAAGTTATTTTTAACGGAGGATTTTTGGATAACGAGATCGTAGAATTGTCTGATGGCATCGAAAATCTACCCAATAGAAGTTCTGAATATCGAGGTATCACTCCTGTACTAAATCAAGTGGGGCAGCCACTGTCTGCATTTTTTGGATACGAAGTGGTAGGAATTTTTGCGGATGAGGCAGCAGTTGATGCAGCAGCTACTCAAGAAGGTGCAGCACCCGGTCGTTTCCAATTTGCAGATTTGAACGGTTTCGACGATCAGGGTAATCTTACAGGAGAAGCTGACGGAGTAATTAACGCTGCGGATAGAACCACACTCGGGAGTCCCATTCCAGATTGGACGGGTGGTTTGACGATCAAAGTTAACTACAAAAACTTTGGATTAGAGATGTATTCCTTCGCCTCCATCGGCAATGAGATTTATAATATCTCTAAGTTGTTCACTGACTTTTATCCTTTGTTCCCCGGAGCAGCGATCAGCGAAAGGGTAAAAGATTCTTGGACATTTGACGATCCTACGGGTGATATTCCTTTGTTCGAAAATATTTCAAACTTTAGTACTAATACTCAGTCTAATTCTTTCTACGTGGAAGACGGTTCTTATTTTAGATTGCAAAATATTACTTTGTCCTACACCTTCCCAAGTTCTATGACGGAGGGTTGGAATCTGGAAAACATAAGAATATTTGGTGGTGTTAACAATGTATTTACCATTAGTGGATACGAAGGGCTCGATCCAAGTGTAGGTGGAGCGGCTGATACTAATTTTGGAATTGATTTAGGAAACGTACCCATTACTCGTAGTTGGACACTGGGAGTAAATGTAGGTTTCTAATTTTACAATTTTTATTTAATTAAAAAATTT
>JBCCJE010000695.1:0-3711 GCA_039027925.1 Bacteroidota bacterium | reverse complement strand
ATTTAACGAATGATTTATCTACTGATTATTTTAAAAATAGGATGAAATAAAAAACTTGATTAAGATTGTAGGTTGGAGACTTAAGATGGTCTATACCATCAAAAAAATCGAAGGCGACATCACCCAAAAATGCTCAGAGCAATTGGCACAGGACACCGTCGTACCTTTAGTGAAGCCTTTCGTCGAGCAAAGGCGAATGAAATACTAAAAAAGCAACTAACTATCCAACAAGTTCCCGACCTTTAAGCCGCTAGTCAACCTTCAGTAAACAGATGTAAATGGCTACACCCGTTACTCAAATCTTCGGAAGGAACACCTAATTATCCAACATCCAAATACTCAATACAATACTCAATACACATCTACCCACCACTCAGTAAAAAATACAATTATGGATAAATTTTTAAGTAATCATTATTTGCGCATTTTTTCAGTAGGATTATTGATGATAGGTTTTTCTGCAACTGCGCTAGTGGAAGGACAGACACCACTTTCGCTGGAAGGTGCCCTCAAAATTGCGGAATCAGGAAGTCCTTCCATCCAACGATCTTTGTTTAACATTGAGCAATATCAGTTTAGCTTGCGAGCAGAAAGGGCTTCCTTGAAGTCTCGGTTTTCGCTCACCCTCAATCCATTTAACTACAGCAACAGCAGAAGATTTGATAATCAATTTTCTCAATGGTTCACCAATACGGAAACATTCTCTTCTGGAACTTTCCAGATCGATCAACCTATTTTGCAAACGGACGGCACGATTAGTTTATTCAACACGCTCGCTTGGAGAAATAATAAAACTGAGATTGCTAACTTTGGAGAAAATTCTAACAAAGCATTTTCAAATAATTTATATCTAGTTTTTAACCAACCACTACTGACCTACAATCGTCGGCAGATGGCATTGAATGAGCTAGAGTTGAATTACGAAAATGCCAACTTAGAGTATGCTGTCCAAAGATTGGCCTTGGAGCGAACCATCACGAGTCAGTTTTTTGACGTATATCTAGCGCAGTTGAACTTGGACATTTCGAGAGAGGAATTGGACAACACGACTAAGAATTTTGACATTGTTAAAAATAAAGTGGAAGCAGGGTTGATCGCCAAGGAAGAGTTGTATCAAGCAGAACTAAACTTTGCCAATGCTCAAATCTCGGTTCAAGATAATGAACTGGCGCTCGCCAACGCAGAGGAATTATTCAAAAGAGAAATTGGGATGGAGATAGATGAGGATATTCGATTGGTCACGGAGTTGGATGCGCAAGAAGTGGTAGTTGATTTGAATAAAGCCATCGAATACGCCTTGAACTCCAGAATGGAATTAAGACAACGCCAGATCAATATTGATAAATCTCTTTTCGAAATGGAAAGAACAAAATCTTTAAATGAGTTCAGGGCAGATTTACAGTTGACCTTGGGGATTTTTGGAGATAACGAAAACCTTGGAAGGATTTACGAATCGCCCACGAGCAACCCCAGCGTAGGTATTTCGTTCAATATTCCCATCTGGGATTGGGGCGAGCGTAACGCAAGAATCCAAGCGCAAGAGGTATCCATGAAAAGTCAAATCATGGAGTTAGAACAGGATAAAATACAAATCAGAATGGATGTGCGACGCTCCTACCGAAGTGTCCAAACTCAAATGCCCAGAATCGCCATTGCTAGAAAAAATGTAGAAAATGCCGAACGCACCTACGACATTAATCTCGAAAGGTACGTCAACGGTGACTTATCGGGCATTGACTTGAATCAATTTCAAACGCAATTATCTAGTAAAAAAATAGAACTAGCTAGATCATTGATTAATTATAAAACCCAACTCCTAGAGTTAAAAATCTTGACCTTGTACGATTGGGAAAAACAAGAACCGGTGACAGTAATCTCGCCGAGGAGATGACCCTTATTTCAAATCCTTTTTTATGAAAAAAATTACAGAACAAGATTCTCCTTATAACAATCTAGAGAAAATGTCCACTAAGGAACTCCTAGAAAACATTAATCGAGAAGATCAAACTGTGGCTCGGGCTGTTCAAAAAGTTATTCCTAAGATCGAGCCATTGGTAAAAGTGATCGTACGTAAAATGAAAAATGGAGGTAGGCTATTTTATCTCGGAGCGGGAACGAGTGGGCGATTGGGTATCTTAGATGCCTCGGAGTGTCCTCCTACTTTTGGCGTACCCGAAGAATGGGTGATTGGGTTAATTGCGGGAGGAGATCAAGCCATCCGAAAAGCCGTAGAACACGCCGAGGATGATACCGACTTAGCTTGGCGTGATTTGGAAAAATACCAAATAGATCAGGAGGACGTAGTAATTGGTATTGCGGCGAGTGGAACTACGCCTTACGTGGTACACGGACTCCAAAATGCTCAAAAAAATGGAATCATCACGGGCTGCATCACTTGTAATTTGGAAAGTCCCTTAGCCAGCGTTGCTGATTTTCCCATAGAAGTTGTGGTAGGCCCAGAGTTTGTTACAGGTAGCTCTCGGATGAAAGCGGGAACAGCGCAAAAGATGATCTTGAACATGATCAGCACTTCGGTTATGATTCAGTTGGGCCGGGTGAATGGCAACAAAATGGTGGACATGCAACTGTCCAATAACAAACTTTGGGAGCGGGGCACTCGGATGATACAGCGTGCCACCGGGGTATCCAACGAGGTAGCTAGAGCACTTCTAAAAAAGTACAGTAGTGTACGCAAAGCCATTGCGCATTTTGAGAAGTCCGACATTTGATCTATCTTAGAAATAGATCAAAAATGCGCAAACCATGAAACAAATATTTCCCCCATTGCTACTAGCAATGTTGATGCTCTCTTTTATTTCTAATCCTAATTCACTTTCCCTACAAAATGGCTTGGTAGCTCATTACAATTTTAATAATTGCGATGCTAAAGATATTTCTGGAAATGGTTCGGACGGCGAACTATTCGGAGGGGTCACTTGCTGGTGTGGCATCGAAGATGATGGCTTACTGCTGGACGGTGTGGATGATTTCGTTGAATTTCACGGCATCGTCAATCGGTATTTTACGACCTCCGATTTTACGTTGAGTTTCTACATCAGGAGCGACCGCTATTCCCTTTTCGATCAAAGTCTTTTTTCTAAGAGAGAAGACTGCGGAGAGGATTACGTGCTTGATTTTTCCTTAAATCGAAATCAAAAATCGATCAAAACAAAAGTGCAAGAAAGTGAATACAGGGGATACAAAGATATTTCTCCCGACATCAAAGAGGGCGGCTGGTATCACGTAGCCCTCGTCCGAGAAGGTCAAGAAGCCCATACCTACATTAATGGCTACCTGCAAAAATCTGTCAAGCGATGTAGCGGCGTGGATCTTAGCAACGATGCTATTTTATCTTTTTCCAATTCTCCTTGCCTTGGTGGTCGTACCCAACGCTTCAAAGGAATCTTAGATGAGGTCAGGATTTATGATCGGGCACTCTCCGAGTCGGAACTGGAAGCCATCTATAAATTGACTCCTATCGAAAAGGCATACGCTGATTGTATGATGTGATTCAATGAATAATGACGATAATCAATAACAATGGCAATATTCAATAACAATCTCAATTGCAATAAGTAAGTACCCAGTCATTGAGATTGTCATTGAGATTGTCATTGAGATTGTCATTGAGATTGTCATTGAGATTGTCATTGAGATTGTCATTGAGATTGTCATTGAGATTCTAATTGAGATTGTCATTGAGATTGTCAT
>JBCCJE010000694.1:0-3715 GCA_039027925.1 Bacteroidota bacterium | reverse complement strand
TCTGAAAATGAAAAATGAAAAATTGAAAATGCCTGTTTCGAGTACTTAGGGGGAAAAATTGGATGGTTGGAGAACTTGCTCCGAGTCTTCGGGGATGAAGTGGAATATCGTCAACTTGGTGGCAGTCTGGGAGGGTAATTTCAAAATTCCCCTCCCAGTTTTATTTAGTTTTATTGAACCCACGGTAGAAATTTGAAACTACCTTGCGGGAACAAATCCTAAAGTTGATGACATTCGGGGTAGAGGGTGTCGTACAAGTTGACGATTAAAGTAACTTTTCGAACACATCAGACATCAAATAAGATGTATCTCCTTTCTGTGTTGGCGTTATTCAATAGACACCCTTCTTGTTGCTCAAAATCCCGATTTATAAAAAAGACTCCCTTTTGTCTGCTACTTGTAAATACTTCGTTGAATCCCATTTTTTAAAATATAAAATCCCAAATTCCATTTTTGATTTCTTTATTTTCACATGATTGTTTAACAAAAACCTTAAAAATTCATTTTAGTAAATTCTTCAAACTATGAAAAAATATACCATCTATCTGAGCTTGTTGTTAATGGTAGCAGCAAGTTTTTTTATTTCCTGCAATAAAAAAGTAAAAGACGTAACAACCACTAATCCTCCAGTTGCCGAAACGGAAATGGTTGGCGTAGCCACTACCGAACTCCCCAAATACGACTACGAAAGCGTGCCCGGCGATCCCATCGGCGTAAAAATATACACCCTCAAAAATGGGATGAAAGTATATATGAGTGTCAACAAAAAAGAACCGCGCATCAATACTTCCATTGCCGTACGGGCAGGTTCCAAGCACGATCCGGCCGACGCAACGGGGCTGGCGCACTACTTGGAGCACATGCTTTTTAAAGGTACTTCGAATGTGGGTTCACTGGATTGGGCCGCCGAAAAACTATTGTTGGAAGAAATATCGGACTTGTACGAGCAGCACAGAAACGAGACTGATCCCGAAAAAAGAAAAGCCCTCTACGCTAAGATTGACGAAAAATCCAACGAAGCAGCTAAGCTAGTAGCCGCCAATGAGTACGATAAAATGGTCAGTTCGCTGGGTGCGAAGGGAACGAACGCTTACACCTCGGTAGAGCAGACTGTTTACATCAATGATATTCCTGCCAATGAACTGGAGCGATGGATGCAGCTCGAATCCGAAAGATTTCAAGAGTTGGTTTTAAGATTATTTCATACGGAGTTGGAGGCCGTTTACGAAGAGTACAATCGGGGATTGGATTCGGATGGAAGGAAAGCATTTATGGCCATGCTCGAAGGACTTTTTCCCAATCACAATTACGGCTTGCAAACGACCATCGGAAAAGGCGAACATCTGAAAAATCCTTCCCACGTAAAAATCCATGAGTACTTCAATAAATACTACGTGCCCAATAACATGGGATTGATCGTAGCGGGTGATTTTGATCCAGACGAGATGGTGGACTTAGCAGAAAAATATTTCGGAAGTTATGAACCCAAAGATGTCGAAAAATATACCTTCGAAAAGTCCCAGCCTTTTACCCAAAAAGTAGTGAAAGAAGTCAAGGGGCAAGAAGCAGAATTTTTGAATATGGCTTGGAAATTTGGTGGCGCACACACGGGCGACCCGCTGATGCTAGAAATGATTTCGGGATTACTTTACAATACCCAAGCGGGTATCATGGATATTGATTTGATTCAAAAACAAAAACTCTTGAATACGTACTCTTGGACTTACGAGTTGGAGGATTACGCTGCCTTTATCATGTACGGAAAACCAAGAGAAGGACAGTCGTTAGAAGATGTAGAAGTCTTGTTATTAGATGCTTTGGAAAAAGTAAAGCGAGGGGAATTTGAGGAGTGGTTGATGAAAGCAGTCATCAAAAATGGTAAGCTCCAAGAGATTCAATCCAACGAATCCAACGGTGCTAGAAATCGTCAAATGGTGGACTCCTACGTGATGAACAAACAATGGAGCGATAATGTCAATTACTGGAAACGCATGGAAGCCATCACCAAAAAGCAGGTGGTGGATTTTGCTAACCAACATTTTACAAAAAATAATTACGTGGTCGTTTACAAAAGATCAGGAGAGGATAAGTCCATCGAAAAAGTAGAAAAGCCAGCGATCACGCCCGTCTCTTTGAATCGGGAGGAGATGTCTCCTTACACCAAAAAATTTATGGCGCAGGAGGTAGCACGCTTGGAGCCCGTTTTTGTGGATTACAAAAACGAAATCAGCACTTACCAACTCAACGGCAGCGTAAAGATGGACTACATCAAAAATAAAAATAACGCCACTTTCGAGATGGACTACATCGTAGAGATGGGCGGTAATAGCGAAAAGTTGTTGCCATTGGCGGTTTCGTATTTACCGTACTTGGGTACTGATAAATATACGCCGGAGCAATTGCAACAAGAGTTTTTCAAGTTGGGATTGAGCTTTGACGTTTACGCCGGAAACGAACGGGTGTATGTGACTTTAAGCGGATTGGATGAATCCTTTGCCGAAGGCGTTCAACTCTTTGAGCATATCTTAGCCAATGTAAAGGGAGACGAGGCTGCTTTGAAAAATGTGATTGCGGACATCATGCAGCAAAGAGCCAATGCTAAAAAAGATAAGCGAACCATCCTACGGAGTGGTATGTCCAATTATGCGAAGTACGGCCCTACTTCTGCCTTTACGGACAAACTTTCGGAAAAAGAATTGAACGCCATCAATCCTGCGCAACTCATTGAAAAAATCAAAGGCTTGACCTCTTTTGAGCATCAAGTATTCTACTACGGATCAAAGAGCGCGGATGCCGTAAAATCTACGCTGAACAAATTTCACAAAAGTCCAGCTAGGTTAAAGCCCGTCATCCCTGCCAAAAAATATCCAGAGATCAAGACCCCCAAAGACAAAATCTACTTCGTGAATCACGACATGGTGCAGGCGGAAGTACTGTTGCTTTCCAAGGGGACACCTACCTTCAACTTGGATGAGTACGTGATGAGTGAATTGTACAACACTTACTTTGGTTTTGGATTGTCCTCCATCGTTTTTCAAGAGATCAGAGAGTCCAAGGCGTTGGCTTATTCGGCTTATGCTTACTACTCCTCACCTTCCAAGAAAGACAAGGGACACTACATGAATGCCTACGTGGGTACGCAGGCAGATAAGCTAAAGGAAGCAGTAGCGGCCATGCAAGAAATTATCGAAGACATGCCATTTTCTCCCGAGCAAATCGAACAAGCACGGCAGGCTATTTTGAAAAAATACGAATCGGAGCGCGTCAATGATGGCAGCAAATATTGGGCATACCGAGGGGCGAAAGACAAAGGGTACGAACGCGACCTACGGGAAGATATTTATAACCGTATCAAAACCGTCACACCGGCAGAACTCAAAGCATTTCAAGAAAAATATGTAAAAGGTAGGAACTACGTAATTTGTGTGTTAGGTAATAAAGAAAATGTGGACTTAGAATACTTAAAAACTTTGGGTGAGGTGGAAGAGTTAACGAAGGAGCAAATTTTTGGGTATTGAGAGCGGTGGACAATTGTAACTTTTATTGATTAGAAAAAAAGGGCTTTCCTTACTTGGGTTAGGGAAGCTCTTTTTTGGAAGTTCATCCTAAACATCAAGCTACCCTAGATGTAATGTTAACTAATACGGAATTGATTAGGATATTTTGTGCAAATAAGAATGGAGAGAATTTAGTTCATAAAATAACAATACGAAAC
>JBCCJE010000693.1:0-3716 GCA_039027925.1 Bacteroidota bacterium | reverse complement strand
CAAACTTTAATTGGAAATGGCAAGATCAATTATACGACTTACAAATAAAGGTAGATCAAAAGATTTTCAAATTTCCGAATGATCCCCTAGCAAAGGAGGATGTGAGCAAACTAAGTGACGCTATTCAAGAGTTAACTGTAAATGATTTAACTAAAAAAAAATCACTTTTAGAGGTTGATCTAATCATCAACTTAACGGAAATAGATATTTGTAAACATATTGTTATTCCAAAGTTAGGCATTTGGAGTTTAGCTTTTGGAGAGCACTACAATTTTAATTTTAGAAGAGGATGCTTTGAACATTTTTTAAATAACAATCCAATTACAAAAAGCTATCTTATCATTCAAACGGCAGACGCACCCGCAGGGAAAATTGTGTACGCCTCTACCTCTACGACTCATCCCACTTCTCTGACGAGACACCAAACCCCCGTAGCGTGGAAGAGTATTTTATTTTTTGAAAGAATACTACGGCAATTATCTATAAATGACGAGACTGTATTTTTGGGAAAATTACCTAACCTTAAATTACCAACCTCAACCGTGCGGTTTTCGGCTTTTTATACCTTTTCAAAATTAGTTCGTTACGCATTGAATGGATGCACAAGTAAACTGCATAAATTCCTCTTCAAGGAACAATGGATTCTTTTACAAAAAAAAGCTAAAGATTTTTCCTCGGATATTTCCACTTTTCGTAAAATCATTCCACCCAAAGATCGTTTTTGGGCCGATCCCTTTTTAATTCAAAATGAGAATAGACAATACCTATTTTTTGAAGAATTAATGTACGAGACGGATAAGGGACATCTCTCGGTAGTGGAAGTCAATCAAGAAGGCACTCAAGGTGAACCAATAAAAATTTTGGATAAGCCTTACCATCTTTCCTACCCTTTTATTTTTGAATACGAAGATAAATATTGGATGATTCCGGAGTCCAACGAAAGTAGAAATATCCAACTGTACGAATGTGAGGCATTTCCGCATCAATGGAAACATCATTCCAATCTAATGGAAGGCATCAAAGCGGTTGATGCTACTGTTTTTTTCCATAATAAAAAATGGTGGTTGTTTGTAAACATGGCAGAACAACACGGGGCTTGTATGGACGATGAATTGTTTTTGTTTTATGCCGATTCTCCGTTGACTACTGATTGGACGCCGCATCCGTTGAATCCAATTATTTCCGATGTACGACTAGCTCGTTGTGCAGGTCATATTTTTGAAAAGGATGGAAAACTGTATCGTCCCTCACAAGATGGATCGTGGCGATACGGCTACGCCCTGAACTTGAATGAAATTCTTATTTTAAATGAAAATGAATATCAGGAGAAAAGAGTTGAAAATGTAAAACCATCAACAGAGAATGGTTTAACAAGAATTCATACTTGGAATACTAGTCAAGAACTAGCGGTAACTGATGGAGTTGTTTATCGGTTTCGATTTTTTTGATTTAGCGATTAGTCAAGTGTTCAACTTCGCCGAATTAATGGAGCGAAATTTTTAATTCAGCACCAAAGACTTATCTTATCTTAATCCCCATTTGCTTCATTAGTTGTGTAGCGTTAAAACTTTGGCTCACCCCTTTTTTGATGGTGTAGTCAAAAATTAGTTTCCCATCTTGTACTTCCACTTCCATACAAAGATTTTCGATAGCTCCTTGGGAGCTTGCTTCTAGGCTACCTAACTCCAAATCGTGGGTGGCAATGAGTCCACTTCCCTTGCTGTCAATGAATTGTTGGATCAATGCCTTCGAGCCGGTGTGTCGGTCGTTGGAGTTAGTGCCTTTTAAGATTTCATCTAGGAGAAAAAAGATATTGGGCTGGGTCTCCACGGCTTCGATGATGATTTTTAGTCGCTTTAATTCTGCGTAAAAAGAAGAGGTGCTTTCGTGTAGGGCATCCACCGTGCGCATGCTACTATATACTTGTAGCGGGGGAAGGGAAAACGCCTTGGCACAAACTACGCTACCACTCATAGCTAAGACAATATTCAATCCTGCTGTTCGGAGATAGGTACTTTTTCCCGCCATATTGGATCCCGTAATGAGTTTGATGTGGGCGTCGGTCGGCATCTTTAAATCATTACAAACCCTTGATTTTGAGGGGATTAGGGGATGTCCCATTTGGTGAGCGTCCAAAAAATGCTCCTTGGTGATTTTGGGAAAAACCCAATCTTCATTGTTGTAGAATAGGGTAGCAAAACTTAAAACGGCTTCGTACTCCTGTAAGGCATCGAACCACTTGGGGAGGTAATCCTTTTGTGATGCTTTCCATTTTTCTAATCTTAACACCCAATGCAAATCCCACAGGGTAAAAATGTTGAGGAGGATGGCAAAAGCGTTGTAGCGCACATTTAATTGTTGGATGATGTACGAAAGTCGCTGCACGGCTTGGGAGGCATTTTTTTCCCCAATAAAAAATACCGATTGGAGGTCTTTTAATTTTTGGGAGGAAAATTCCTTACCCTCAATGTGTGCCATCAAGCGGGCGTAGTGCGCTAGAATTTTTTCTGCCTTGGCGGTTCTCGTGTGGGTTTCGTTGACTTTATCCAAGGTGATTTTTAAGACAACTCCAGCAGGAATAAAAAACAAAATTGCAAATTGCCAAGGGATATAAAATATCCATAACAATATACTTGCAATTCCCAAAATGGGTGCTATCCACATTGCTAATTTTAGAAAAAGGGAAGTGCTGACAAACGGAGGATTTTGTAACCAAGCCTTCAAAGCCGTCAGATGATCTTCGCTATCTTCGGTGGACATCCCCAAGGCTTGAAAGTTTTGTCGCCACTCCAGTTCGTCTTTGAGTTCTTGAATAGCCACCTGCCTTAGTCCTATTTCTTCCACGGACGCAGGATGACGCAACCAATCTGCCAAACATTTTTTTCCGATGGAGGTAGAACCCCGATTGCAGTATTGAAAAAAAGAATACGCCCCAAAGAGGTCTAAATCAACGGAGTTGGGATGATGCGGATCAACGAATTTTTTGCCTGAGTCAAAGTGGTTGTACTTATAATTCCAGTAGTCAATTTCATTTTGATTAACTGTCGCTAAATTTTCGTGGTGTCGTTGATCCCGCTGAATAGCTTGGTGCCAGTAAACGAATCGCGCAAATCCTCCAATGAACAACAAGGCAAACAGACCTGCTACCGCCCCGTAAGACCACAAAAAAGTAAAGATGCCCGCTCCGATAAAAAAGATCACTAAGCGGACGACCGAAAAGCGATTGTACTTGGATTTTAGTTCCGCAGCTTTTGCCGCAAATGTTTTGGCGCGCCTTTGATATTGTGCTTGCATGAAAAGTAATTCTGAATTAGGTCTGCCTTGAAATCTAGGGATTCAAACACATCTAACTGATTGCTAAAAAACGAAGCCGCAAATTTACTATTTTTACTTGTCTTTGTTTGAGAGGGAGAAGGGGGAGGAGAGATAAGTGATGAGAGATGAGTGAGCGGATGTCCATATCTAAAATAGGTTGACAAGGTTAATGAAATAATTCTGAAGGAGTGGCATTTTTCCTGATTACAATATTACTCCTTCGGAGTTTCGAAAACAATAACACCCTACGCCGAGATAATCTATCATTCAGGCATCCGTTCGAGATTAAAAAAAAATTGCAGACTACATACGAAACTTGGGTTACACCGGTTCTAGCTTATGAGCATTTTTAGTAGTCTGTGCACCTTGGATTGCTGTATTAGAAAGGTTATCCTCGGGAT
>JBCCJE010000692.1:0-3734 GCA_039027925.1 Bacteroidota bacterium | reverse complement strand
ATTGCACCTAAGTCTAATCCTAGTCAACACATCAAATCAGGATATGTCCAAGAAGCTGTTAAAAATGGTAAGACCTCTAGTTCTAAGGAAGTGAAATTAACCAAAGGAGAATACGTTTATTTCTGTCCTCTCAATAAGACTCCTCAGTACACCATCACCGTTCAGTAACTTTTTCATATTTATAACAATACCCTCCCAACAACCGTGAATATATTCAAAACTTCCTGTCGCCAAAAGAGGCGCAGGAAGTTTTTTTTGATAGTGAGGTGGGGATGATTTGTAATTGTATGTGTAAGCATGAATCTAATGATTACAGGTAGATCAAAATGATTCTAAAAAGAGTTCCATAAATCAGGAGTTCTTTTCGAAAGAGATATGCCAAATCTCTTTACTCACCAGAATTGATCGTTTTATAAAAATTTTCGTAACCCTGTAAATCTCTTTCTCGCAATAATTTTCTGTAATTTTCTTGGGAAAAAGCAAAAAGTTTTTCGCCCTTTGCGGTTGCTATCTGTTTTTCAAAATTTTCAATATAGCCTTTCGCCTTGGAAAAATTCTCGAATCTTCTTATGACGAGGACAGGCGTTTCTCCTTTTTCGTTGCTAATAAATATATTACTGACCCGCAGCTTGGCGTAATTATTATTGGTGTGAAATTGCTTAACGTTGTTTTTCTTACCTTCTATATCAGCACTTGGAGCTAGTTGCATCACCACGTAGTGAGTGGCCTCTGGATTTTTTACAAACTCCTTGGTAGTTGAAGATTCAGTAGGAGTCAGGAGTTCTTTTTCCGCATTGCATTGAGCGAATAACATAACAATTCCGAAGGCAAAAATTAGATTTTTCATTGTGTGAAATTTAAAGTTAGGTAAATAAACTGTTGTCGCTTACAAAACGGGACTAGGATAGGGTTATTTCTGTTCAAAAAGTTTTAACGTTAATCAAGAATCCAACTGTGAGTCACAAGTTTCTTTTTAACACCATTTGTAATTACCTAGCCCCATACTTTGAGAACTTCGCGGAATAGCAAATAAGTAAAACAAAGAAAGGTTCTTAAAGCCAACGAAAGCTCCATAATTTGGCTTTAAAAACGCTTGCATTCCCACTTTCCCATTTCACGGAGTTCCCAAAGCGTGTGGCTAAGTAGTTACAACCATTTTTATAAAGATAGCAGGTGCAGTAGAAAGAATCCCTGACTTATTAATGATACCTCGTTTATACTTCTCGTCATATTCAGACTCCGCAGCGATTTGATCTTCCCGACATTTTCTACTGATAATAAACTTTCGGACACAAAGTGTTCATCTAATTTCACCATAAAACAAAATTATTTTTTCTAGTATTAAACAATACCTTCACCTAACAAATTTATATATTGAGACCATCAGAATAACAAAATTATCTTTTCCATCGAATAGAAGAACAATCCAATAGATTTATCTATTTTTATGATATAAAATTATCAAAACGTACATGATAAAATCTAAAAACAAAATCCAAAAAAAAGTCCTTGCTGATGCCTTTCTTAAAATGTGTACGGCAAAACAGATGACCGAACTGTATGAGGAAAATTTTAAATTGGTTTCCAAATACGTTCATGCCACCTCCAGAGGACACGAGGCCATCCAATTGGCTTGTAGCCTTCAACTCTTACCCCAAGACTTTGCTTTTCCTTATTATCGGGATGATTCTTTTTTACTAGGAATCGGAATGCGACCTTACGATTTGATGTTGCAACTGCTCGCCAAAAAAGACGATCCATTTTCGGGAGGTAGAAGCTACTACGCCCATCCCAGTTTGAAGGATGATGACAAACCCAAAATTCCGCATAACTCTTCTGCAACTGGAATGCAAGCAATCCCTGCGGCAGGAACAGCCATGGGCATTCAGTACCGAGAGCAATTAAAAATTGATGAAAAAGTTGCCAAGAAACCGATAGTCGTTTGTTCGCTCGGTGATGCCTCGGTCACGGAGGGAGAGGTTGCTGAAGCCTTCCAAATGGCTGCACTTCGTCAATTTCCAATTTTGTTTTTGATCCAAGATAATGAGTGGGACATCTCTGCGAGTGCCGATGAAATTAGAGCACAAAATGCCTTCGAATATGCGCAGGGATTTCATGGACTCGAAGCAGTTTCTATTGACGGTAGTGATTTCTTCGAATGCTATTCGACTTTGGAAAAAGTTATCAAAACGATGCGGGAGGAACGACGACCATTTTTGGTACACGCAAAAGTTCCGCTGTTGAATCACCACACTTCGGGAGTCAGAATGGAATGGTACCGAGACGATTTGGAGGATGATAAATTGCAAGACCCCTACCCTATTTTTAGAAATCAACTTTTGGAATTTGGTTTTTCTGAAAAGAATTTAGACAAAATTGAAGCGACGGCTTTAGCAACCGTCCAAGCAGATTTTGAGGAAGCCCTACAAGCAGAAGATCCCACTGATGATTTGTTGTACGATCATATTTTTGCACCCACTTCGATCACCGAAGAAAAAGGAGAACGAACGCCTACCGATAGTAATGAGGTGGTCATGGTAGATTGTGCGTTGCACGCAGTAGAGGAATTGATGCGAGACAATAAGGAATGTCTCCTCTATGGTCAGGATGTAGGTGCTCGATTAGGTGGCGTTTTTAGAGAGGCGGCTACGCTTGCGCAAAAATTTGGGGACGAACGGGTATTTAATACCCCGATTCAAGAGGCGTTCATTGTAGGTTCTACCGTTGGGATGTCGGCGGTGGGTTTAAAGCCCATCGTTGAAGTTCAGTTTGCAGATTATATTTTTCCGGGGATCAATCAGTTGTTTACGGAGGTAAGCAGATCCTGCTATTTGTCTAATGGAAAATATCCAGTCAGTATGATTTTGCGAGTACCGATTGGTGCTTACGGTAGTGGCGGCCCCTACCATTCTTCAAGTGTGGAATCCATCATCGCCAACATCAGAGGCGTAAAAATCGCTTATCCTAGCAACGGGGCTGACCTAAAAGGATTAATGAAGGCCGCTTACCATGATCCAAATCCCGTCGTGATTTTTGAACACAAAGGATTGTACTGGTCTAAAGTACCCGGTACAAAAGCAGCGATGACCATTGAGCCGTCGGAGGATTATGTTTTACCCTTCGGAAAAGCAAATGTATTGTTACAAACCTCGGAGGAGCAACTGAAACAAGGAGCAACTTTGACCATCATCACTTACGGAATGGGTGTTCATTGGGCATTGAATGCCGCTGAGGATTTTGTAGGAAAAATTGAAATCGTGGATTTGCGAACTATTGCGCCGTTGGATGAAGCAACTATTTTTAAGTCCGTCAGGAAGAACAACCGTTGTTTGGTACTGACCGAAGAAGCGGTAAATTGTTCTTTTGCTCGCAGTCTTTCGGGATTAATTTCCGAAACCTGCTTTAAAGATTTGGACGCCCCCGTGATGACGATGGGAGCAGCCAACACACCTGCTATTCCTTTGAATAGTGATTTGGAAAAAGCTTACCTACCGAGTGCCGAAAAATTAAAAATAAAAATTGCAGAATTGCTGCGATTTTAACTTTTATAAAAGGGGAGATAGCACTTCCCTGTCCTAACCATTTAACTGCAAATAAGCCCTGACGAAAGTTGGGGCTTTATTTTTTAAACTTACGAGTTACTCAAGTTTTTTATAAGAAGGAAGTTCTCCTTTTCTTGCAATAAGGCAATAGGAAAGAATAAATCATCCAATTTGGCTGCTTCTTTTTTCTTT
>JBCCJE010000691.1:0-3737 GCA_039027925.1 Bacteroidota bacterium | reverse complement strand
CCGACTCCGTTTATCTAAATTGAACTCATCACCAAAGAAGAAATATCCAAACTCAAAAACTTTGTACAACTCTAATTCCCCGAAGTTTCGTGTCATCCATAATCCCCCCGAGGTTCGGGGCAGGCGTCATTCTTAATTCTTAATTCATCATTCTTAATTCATCATTCATCATTCATTCTACCGATTAAGCCATTCCTTAAACAAGCGAGTATTCTCCGTGCTCACTACGATTTCCCTTCTAGCTTGGGGTGAAAGGTTGACCTTCACTCGACTTTTGGACAAGGTGATGATATTATTGATTGAATCGAACTGTCCGATAAAACTTCGATTGAATCGAAAAAAAACATTGGGGTCTAGGAGTTCTTCCAAGTCTGCGAGTTTGTAGTCCACGAAGAAACGTTCGTTCTTTTTATTGACCAGATAAACGTAACGATCCTCCCCTTCGAAATAGGCAATGTCTTCAGTTTTGATACTTCCTATTTTCTCACCTTTTTTGACCATAAATCGCCCTTGGTAAGTTTTTCTATTTTGCGCCAGAATAGATTGGCGGAGGGCTTCGATATTTTCATTTTTAGTAGGATGAAGCCGATGAAATTTTTGCATCGCCTCTCTGAGTTCCTCCTTATCAATAGGTTTTAATAAATAATCTACGCTATTGACTTTAAAAGCCTTGATGGCATATTGGTCGTAGGCGGTAGTAAAAATGATTGGCGTTTTGACCGTCACTCGGTGAAAAATATTAAAGCTCACATCATCCGCTAGGTGAATATCTAAGAAGATCAAATCACATTCATTGTTTTTTAGCCAAGCCACGCTATCATTCACGTTGTCCAAGGCGGCAACAATTTGAACGCCGGGTTCTATCTCTTGGATCATCTCTTCGAGATTTGTTCGAGCATATTTTTCATCTTCAATTATGGCAACTTTCATAGTGGAGATTTTTTATAATTCTTCTATTAATGGAATTTTTACTTCAAAGAGATTTTCCGTTTTTTGGATTTCCATTCCTTCCATACCCAACAAATCGTAGCGATGTTTCAGATTCAACAAGCCCGTTCCCGTAGATTCCTCCATCGAATTTCTAGGTTGCAAATTATTTGAAACCGTCAGAAAATCTTCTTCTCTTTTTATAAAAATGGTCAACGGATTTTTCTCCGAAACTACATTGTGCTTGATCGCATTTTCAACTAATAACTGCAACGAAAACGGAGGCAAACTAAACCCTCTGGCGTGGTCAATATCCATTTTCAGATGCAACGCCTCATCGAAGCGAATTTTTTGGAGGTGTAAAAAAGCGTTTACAAACTCCAACTCCTCTTCCAAACTGATTAACTGTTGCTCTCTCAACTGTAGCAAGGAACGGTAGAGTTTGGAAAACTGATTGGTAAATGCCACCGCTTTTTGAGCATCTTTGGGAATTAGGGCACTCAAAATATTCATCGAGTTAAAAAGAAAATGCGGGTTGATTTGATTTTTCAAAATATCAAAACGCGCTTTTACATTCGCCCTGAATAGGTCTCGATTTTTTTCTCTTAAATCGTACATCTCAGCGGCGCGCTCAATGATGACTTGTATCTCATCTTTATTCCAGGGTTTGGAAATGTAATAAAATATTTTTCCCTTGTTGATCGAATCAATGATGGATTGCATATCTGCGTACCCCGTCAAAATCATTCGGATGGTGTGCGGATGTTTATCTCTTATTTTTTCAAAAAATGCGACTCCCGTCATATTTGGCATTCGTTGGTCGGAGATGATAATTTTGTACTCTTTTTGTTGTAAGAGTTCAACGGCTTCTTCTCCGCTCGTCACAATATCAATTTCGTAAAACCGTCTAAATACCGCCTTGAATGCAGTCAAGTTATCTATCTCATCGTCAATGTAAAGGATGGTAGTTTTCATAAAAAATGAATTAAATCTTGTTTCAAAAGTAAATAGAATACGTTGATTTTTTTTTGGGAAAAAAGTGAAATGGGAAAATGATGTAGTGAAATCGCTGGGGGAAGTTTAATTTCGGTTGACCCCAATTATTTCCCACTTCACTCCAATCGGCTATCCTACCGCCTTTGTCCCTCCTACTTTTGTCCCATCATTTTTAAAGAAATAATAACCAAAAAATCATGAAAACAATATTTCATTTTTTTAAGAAAACATCTGGAGTATTCGGTTTAGTATTTTTTTTCCTTCTGGGAAATATCAATGCTCAAAACAATACTCCTCCAAAAAACCAAAGTAGTATTTCCCTCATTGCGCAGAGCAAAGATGGACAAATTCAATTGCGATGGGCACCCGCTGATCCTGCTATGTGGCTCGAAGGTATTCGGAAAGGATACACCATTGAACGGCAAGCCATTCAACCAGGAAAACGGTTCAGCCCAAAGCAATTTGAAATTCTAAACCCGACCCCAATAAAACCATATCCCCTAACCGACTTTGAAACCGCGTACCGACAATCTCCAGAAAATGAATACCTGCTCGTAGCGGCAGAGTGCATTTACGGGGATTGGAAGGACGCAAAAAAAGGAGCAGCTAATCTGAATAATTGGATAGCAGCATCCGACGATTTTTACAGTAAATTTTCTTTCCATCTTTTTGCTACTGAGATGAATTTCATAGCCGCCGAGGCTTCTGGATTTGCTTTCGTAGATGCTACCGCAGTTCGTGGTCAACAATACATTTACAAAGTTTATATCCAAGGAGAAAACGGAAAGAAAAAATATGCGGTCTACCAAAATGTCAACAATACAGAACAACCACAGCCCATTCCAAATATCCACTCCGTAGAAAATGGCGAACAAAAAGTTGTCCTCTCGTGGGCAAGAGCGTGGCACAATGAGCATTTTTCGGCCTACTTCATTGAGCGGTCAGCTGATGGAAAATCCTTTAAAAAAATCAATTCGACACCCTACGTACACGGCTTAAGTGATGACGCTAACCTACACAGTCCAAATATTGTTTTCATTGACAAGGTGGAAAATTACCAACCCTATTTCTACCGACTTCGGGGAGTCACTCCGTTTGGTGAATGGAGTGCTCCTTCGAAGATTGTCAAAGGGATGGGCGTGGATAAAACACCTCCCGCGCCAGCTAGAAAGGTAGCTACCCAATGGATTGCTGGAACAACTATGGAAGTAAGTTGGGAGGTAGTGGACTCCGCAGATGCTGCCCATTTTTACATTGCGAGAGCACAAGATTATCGAGGCCCTTACGAAATTCTTACTCCTCAACCCATGCTTGACCCTACGGCAAGAAGCCACCAAGATACTTCTGCCAATCCATTTGGTATTAATTATTACGTGGTGGGTACAGTAGATACTGCACGAAATGTTTCCATATCAAATCCCATTGTAGGTTTTATCGAGGATAAAGAAGCACCCGAGCCACCAATGGGTTTAGAAGGTACGGTAGATACGGCGGGTATAGTCACTTTGAAATGGCGGCGAGGAGCAGAAGTTGATTTAAAAGGCTACTACGTTTATTTTTCCAATGCGAAAAAAGATGTTTTTACCAACCTGACGAATAAGCCAATAGCCGCCAATGAATTTAGAGATACGATAACCCTCAACACCTTAACTAAAAAAGTATATTACCGAGTTGCAGCGATTGACCGACGCGGGAATTATTCTAAGTTTTCTCAGTTTTTAGAACTAAAGCGACCCGATATTATTCCGCCCGCTGCGCCTGTTTTTAAAAATTACCAAGTGCTTGATGATGGCATTTCTTTGGCTTGGCTTCCT